>JAXIZX010000036.1:0-2975 GCA_036303765.1 Collinsella sp.
GCCAAGACCGACGTGCAGCCGCTGCTCAACGAGGGCGCCCGCCCCGAGGACGTGGCCGCTTCCATCTTCCAAGCCGTCGTGACCCAGACCATTTCGGGCCTGGCGTGCGGCCGTCCCATTCGCGGCAACGTCGCCTTCCTGGGCGGCCCACTGCAGTACCTCTCCGAGCTGCGCCACCGTTTCTACCTCACGCTCAACCTGGACGAGGAGCACCGCATCGTGCCCCAAAACGCTCACCTGTTTGTGGCGAGTGGCGCCGCCATGGCGCACGAGTCCAACAAGCTCAGCACGTTCCCGCAGCTCATCGAGGCCATCGATGCCCTGGGTGACACACAGGGTGCCGAGGTCGAGCGTCTGGATCCGCTTTTTGCCACCGACGAGGATTTTGCTGAGTTCAAAACCCGCCACGACCAGGAAGTCGTCCCCAAGGGCAAACTCGACGGCTACACCGGTCGCGTCTTCATTGGCATCGATGCCGGCTCCACCACCATGAAGGCCGCGCTCGTGGGCGAGGACGGCCAGCTGTTGCACACCTGGTACGGCAACAACAACGGCGACATCTTGGGCACGGCCAAGGTCATCATGGCCGATTTCTACAATCACATCCCCGCTGGCTGCACCATCGGCCACGTGACCACCACGGGCTACGGCGAGGCGCTGCTCATCGAGGCCCTCAAGGCCGACTCCGGCGAGATCGAGACCGTCGCGCACCTGCGCGGCGCCAAGGCGTTCCTGCCCGGCGTGGAGTTCATCCTGGACATCGGCGGCCAGGACATGAAGTGCCTGCGCGTCAAGGACGGCGTCATCGAGCACATCATGCTCAACGAGGCCTGCTCGTCGGGTTGCGGTAGCTTTATCGAGAGCTTCGCCGTCTCTATGAACATGGACGTGCGCGCGTTCGCCGACGCCGCCATCCATGCTAAGGCCCCCGTCGACCTGGGCAGCCGCTGCACGGTCTTTATGAACTCGCGCGTCAAGCAGGCGCAAAAGGAAGGCGCCACGGTGGGCGACATCGCGGCCGGCCTGTCCTATTCCGTCATCAAGAATGCCCTGTTCAAGGTCATTAAGCTGCGCGATCCCAAGGAGATCGGCAGCCAGGTAATCGTCCAGGGCGGCACCTTTATGTCCGATGCCACGCTGCGCGCGTTTGAGCAGCTCACCGGCGTTCATGCCGTGCGTCCCGACATCGCCGGCTGCATGGGCGCCTACGGTGCGGCCCTGCTCGCCCGCGATCGCGCCGGCGCCGACGGCACCTCGACCATTCTTTCGGCTGAGGACATCGCGCACCTCACCGTGACGCAAAAGCATGTCCGCTGCGGCCGTTGCTCCAACAACTGCCAGCTTACCGTCAACGACTTTGGCGGTGGCAGGCGCTTCATTACCGGCAACCGCTGCGAGAAGGGCGCCGGCCACAAAAAGCAGAAGACCGAGGCCCCCAACCTCTTCAAAAAGAAAAACGAGCTGCTCTTTAACCGCGAGGTCCTGAGCCCCGACGAGGCCCCGCGCGGCACCGTCGGCATCCCGCGCGCGCTCAACATGTACGAGAACTACCCCTTCTGGCACGCGTTCTTTACGCGCCTGGGCTTTAGCGTGCAGCTGTCCGACCAGTCGAGCAAGAAGACCTACCAGGCGGGCATCGAGTCCATGCCGTCCGAGAGCGTATGCTATCCGGCCAAGATGAGCCATGGCCACGTGATGAACCTCATCGACCGTGACGTCGACTTTATCTGGATGCCGTGCGTGCGTTGGGAGCGCAAGGAGGATCCGACGGCTGGCAACTGCTATAACTGCCCCATCGTCATGAGCTACCCCACGGCGCTGGCGCTCAATATTGACGAGATCCGCGAGCAGAACATCGAGTTCCTGTACCCGTTTGTGCCGTATCACGACAAGACCGAGCTCAAGCGCCGCCTGTACCAGGTGCTCGCCGTCGACCGTGTGGCCGATGCGCAAGCCGGTCGCGGTCGCGTGCGCGGACCCAAGATCACGCGCTCCGAGGTCGATGCCGCCGTCAACGCTGCTTTTGAGGCCGACGCGCGCTTCCACGAGGATATCCAGACCATGGGCGAGGAGGCTCTCAAGTGGGTCGAGGACCACGGCGGTCACGGCATCGTGCTCGCCGGTCGTCCCTACCATAACGACCCCGAGATCAACCACGCCCTGCCTGAGCTTATCTCGAGCTTTGGCTTTGCGGTCTTTACCGAGGATTCGCTCGCGCATCTGGTAAAGCCCGAGCGTCCGATTCGCGTCGTCGACCAGTGGATGTACCACAGCCGCCTGTACGCCGTCGCCCGTTTTGTGACGATGCGCAACGACCTGGACCTGATCCAGCTCAACTCTTTCGGCTGCGGCCTGGACGCTCTGACCACCGACCAGGTGCAGGAGATTCTGGAGGCCAGCGGCAAGATCTACACCGTGCTCAAGATCGACGAGGTGTCCAACCTGGGCGCCGCGCGCATCCGCATCCGCTCGCTCATGGCAGCGCTCAAGGACCAGGAGGCCGAGCGCTTGGCCGAGGCCACGGCCGCGGGCGAGGCCTACGAGCAGGGTGACGCCGCGCCGGTGGCGCCCTCCACGGATGCCCCCGCGTTCGCGAGCCGCAAGTACACGTTCGAGGCGCAGCGCGAGAGTGCTTCGACCGCGTGGCCCAAGGTGCCCTTTACCGAGCAGATGCGCGAGGAGGGCTATACCATCCTGTGCCCGCAGATGGCGCCGATCCACTTTGACCTGGTCAAAGAGGTATTCCACGGTGCCGGCTACAACCTGGAGCTGCTGCCCTCGACTGACCACGATGCCGTCGAGGCCGGCCTGCGCTACGTGAACAATGACATTTGCTACCCGTCGATCCTGGTGACGGGCCAGATTATGGAGGCCATCGAGAGCGGTCGGTACGACCTGTCCAAGACGGCCGTGGTTATCAGCCAGACCGGCGGCGGCTGCCGTGCCACCAACTACATCGCACTCATCCGCAAGGC
>JAXIZX010000037.1:0-1650 GCA_036303765.1 Collinsella sp.
GCCGTTAACGGTCACCTTGACCATGCCGCCGCCGGCAGAGGCGTCGACGGTCTGGGACTTGAGGTTCTCCTGCGCGGCGGCAAGCTGCTCCTGCATCTTGCGAGCCTGCTTCATCATCTGCTGCATGTTCATACCGGCCATGATGGCTCCTTTACGTGCGGCCGCACGCCGAGCTGCAAGGGCAGCCGGAGCACGGCGGGACTTTCAAACTCAAAAATCGTACCACGGCGCGCGGCGAGAGAGCGGGGCGGACGTGTTACCTCAGTCGATATACATGTCCTCCAATACAAACCGCACTCAAAGATTATGCAAGGTCGAATTATGCAAGGTTGCATAATATCGCACACTCAATCTAGTAGAGCCGAATCCGGCATTTCATGTGCGCCACTAAATAGCTAAATGCCGAACCGCTGCTCGAGGCGGCGCACATGGCGGCAGGGTATAATTTGATTGCCATAGATAGTAATTTGGAGGTGCCCCATGAATGCCCCCAACGCGCTCCAAAACATCCGCTCAAAACACCCCGTTGCATATGTGGTTCTCTATCTCTTTGTCGGCTGGGCATTGCTGGTTGTCATCACCCATGCCATAGCTTTTGGAGCAGAACTGCTGATAGCCAGCTCGGACCAGCCCGTCGTCAAATGGGAGACGACCGATGAGTGCACCGACGGAACCCGAACCGTCTACTACAACAGCCCGTCCCTCTATCAAGAGTTCAAGGTCAAGATAAAGGACTTCAAGATTGTCGATGCCGAGCTAGGCGTTTATTTGGCAATCGGAGCAACCATTAACGCCGAGCAAGTCGAGTACACGGACAGCCATGCGACGTATCGCATCGACCTCAGCATCCTAGGCCGACCGTCACGCACCTGTCTGCTCGAATGCGATATACGCGGTACCGCACTACACATGTCCGAAATACAGATGCGCCCGGACAAAGAGACCTCTTCGTGAGCAGTATGCCCGCCCGCACGGTTACTCCACCGGCTTGAAGATGGTGGCCTGGCCGAAGACGCTGCGGATGAGGGCTTTGGCCTCGTCCTCGGTCTGCGGGATGCTCGGGGCTGCGCCCTGGTGGCCGAAGGGACTGCCGGCGCCGGGATTGGACTCCCAAGGGGCAGCGGGGGCGTCCTCCTCTTTGGGGGCAGTTGCAGCGGGCTTGGGCGCGGACGCCGCACCCGGCACGTCGAACGGGGGCAGATCGCCCCCGCCGGTATCGGCAGCAAAACCGCCGACCATGGCATCGTCGTAGGGAACCTGCTCGGATTCCCACGGTGCAGACTGCGCAGACGGCTGAGCCTTGGGAGCGGACGCGCGCTCGGGCGCACGGGGCGCAGGCTCGGTCGGGAGCTCGCCCGTGGCAGGAGCGCCGGCAGGGTTGTCGGAGCGCAGCCAGGGGGCCTTAGCCAGGTCGGATGACTTGGGCGCAGGCGCGACGGCGGGCTTGGACGCGGGGACCGGAGCAACCGGTTTGGGCGCAGCGGGTTCAGGCGCCGATGGGGTCGGTGCCGCTACCGGTGCCGCTTTTGGCTGCGTCGCGCTGGCGCTCGAGGATGCAGGGACCGCCGAGGACACGGGTTGCGGGTCCGCAGATACTGCAGCCCGTACAGATGGAGAATGCTCCTCATGTTGAGGAGCCGGCGTGCCACC
>JAXIZX010000038.1:0-5185 GCA_036303765.1 Collinsella sp.
GCCGTCGGCAATCTCCCGGTTCGAGACGACCTCGAAGTCGTGCATGCGTGCAGTGGAAGGTGTGGGCATAAACGCTCCAATCCCCCATGCGGTTGCATGGTCCAAACGAATAGAAAGCGCGGCACCGCAAGGGCGCCGCGCACAAAAGCGATAAGGCTATGCTAGCAGATGCAGCCGTCGGCAAGCGTCTGTTTACCGCCGACAAATACATCGGTGGCACGACCGGTGAGCGTGCGGCCGGCAAAACCGGAGTTCTCGGCGCGCGACTCGTAACCGTCCTCGCCAACCGTCCAGGTTGCGGAGGGGTCGAACACGGTCAGGTCGGCAACGGATCCCGCCTTGACCTGAACCTGGTCGAGGCCCAGGATCTCACGCGGCTTGATGGCCATGAGCTCGACCATACGGCCCATGCTCATCTTGCCCGTGTTGACCAGCTCGGTGAGCACGAGCGACAGCGAGGTCTCGAGACCGATCATGCCAAAGGGCGCAAGCTCGAACTCGCGGGCCTTCTCCCACGGGGTGTGGGGAGCGTGATCGGTGACGATAACGTCGACGGTGCCGTCGATGACGCCCTGACGGATGGCCTCGGCGTCCTCGTCGGTGCGCAGCGGCGGATTGACCTTGAGCGAGGTGTTGTAGGTCTCGTCCAGGTCGTTCTCGGTCAGGAACATGTGATGCGGGGTGGCCTCGCAGGTAACCTGAACGCCAGCGGCCTTACCGGCACGCACGATCTCCAGGCCATGGGCGGTGGAGATGTGCTGGATGTGCAGCTTGGCACCGGTCAGCTTGGCGATCTCGATGTCGCGGGCGATCTGGAGCTCCTCGCCGGCAGCCGGCCAGCCCTCGAGGGCCAGACGGGTCGAGACCTTGCCCTCGTTGATCTGGCCGTGGCCGACCAAGTCCTCGTCCTGGCAGTGGCTCATAAAGACCTTGCCGAACATCTTGCCGTAGTCCATGCAACGACGGAGCATGCCCGCGCCCTGCACGCCGCGACCGTCGTCGGTGAAGGCGACGGCGCCGTGGGCGACCATATCGCCCATCTCGGACATGGCCTCGCCCTTAAGACCGCGGGTCATGGCGCCCGACGGATAGACGCGGCAGTGACCGACCTCGGCAGCACGGGACTTTACGAACTCCACGACGGTACCGTTATCGGTGACGGGATCGGTGTTGGGCATGGAGCACACGCCGGTAAAGCCGCCCTTGGCAGCTGCGCGGGTACCGCTCTCGATGTCCTCTTTGACCTCGTAGCCGGGCTCGCGAAGGTGAACGTGCATATCCACCAGGCCGGGGACGAGGTACTTGCCGGAAAGGTCGCGGACCTCGGCTCCCTCGACGGCGAGATTCTCGCCGACCTCGGCGATCTTGTCGCCGTCAATCAGGACGTCAACGACACCGTCAAGCTCGACGGACGGGTCGACGACGTGGGCATTCTTAAGAAGCAAGGCCATTATCGGCACCTCCAAGCAGCAGATACAGGATAGCCATACGCACGCAGATACCGGCGTAGACCTGCTCCAGGATGACGGAGCGTTGCGGGTGGTCGGCCATATAGGAGTCGAACTCGACGCCGCGGTTGATGGGGCCCGGGTGGCAGATGATCGCGTCGGGCTTCATGAGCTTCTCGCGGTCCTTAGTCAGGCCGAAGAGCTTGTGGTACTCGCGAATGGTCGGGAACGGGGCACCCTCGAGACGCTCCTGCTGCACGCGCAGCATGTAGACGACGTCCAGCTCGGGCAGGACGGAATCGAGGTCGCTCGTCACGTGGTCGCAGCCCAGGACCTCGGGCGCCGGCGGCAGCAGCGTGCCGGGGGCGACGGCGTAGGTCTCGCAGCCCATGATCTTAAGGGCGGGGATCAGCGAGCCGCACACACGGGAGTGAGCGATATCGCCGACGACGGCGACCTTCAGACCGTGGAAGTCACCCTTGTGCTCCCAGATGGTGTACAGGTCGAGCAGGGCCTGCGTGGGGTGGTTGTGCTTGCCGTCGCCGGCGCAGATGACGCTCGCGGGCGAGTTCTGCGTGACGATGTAGGGAGCACCGGCGTGCTTGTCGCGCACGACGATGCAGTCGATCTTGTAGGCATTGAGGGTCTCGACGGTGTCGACGAGGCTCTCACCCTTGACCGTGGAGGTCGAGGAGCCGCCAAAGTTAAGGCTGTCGGCCGAAAGACGCTTCTCGGCGAGCTCGAAGGAGCTGCGGGTGCGCGTCGAGGGCTCGTTGAACATGTTGACGATGGTCTTGCCCTTGAGCGTGGGGACCTTCTTGATGGCACGCTCGTTGACCTCGGAGAACGCCTTGGCGGTCTCGAGGATGAGCTTGATATCCTCTTCGGAGTACTCGGTAATGTCGATCAGGTGCTTATGGTTGAACGCCACGGTACTACTCACCTCCCAGCGGCGCGGAGCCCACGTGGGAACCCGGCGCGACGTCGTTAATCTCGACGGCGGTGTGGCCGTCGACTTCCTTCATATATAGGTGCACGTTCTCCTCATGCGACGAGGGAACGTTCTTGCCGACAAAGTCCGGCGAGATGGGGAGCTCGCGGTGGCCGCGGTCAACGAGAACTGCCAGCTCAATGCGGCTCGGACGGCCCAGGTCCATGACGGCGTCCAGAGCGGCGCGAATGGTACGGCCCGTATACAGGATGTCATCCACCAGCACGACGCGTTTGCCGTCGACGCTAAAGGGAATGTTGGTGGCGTGGATCGCGGGAGCGAAATTGGTAGCGTAGTCATCGCGGTAGAAGCTGATGTCGAGGCTGCCGAGCGGAACGTCGACGCCCTCGATCTCCTTGATCTCCTCGGCGAGTTTCTTTGCCAGAAGGTCGCCGCGCGTGACGATGCCGACCAGAGCGAGGTCTTCACAGCCCTCGTTGCGCTCGAGAATCTCGTGCGCGATGCGGGTCATCGCTCGATTGACGGCGGTCTCGTCCATGATGACCGCCTTGGGGGAAGTCGTGCCCATCGATCTCCTTCCTCACATGTCTTGACTGCTGACACAGTCAAAAAAATAGATGCCCGACCGCTTAAAGCGGACCAGACACCCACAGGAAAGGCTGCTCTTTGGCAGCTATGTAATTCCATGTGGGTATCTCGTACCCCTTTAATGGTCAAGGGATAGTGTAGCCAACCTCGAGCTTAATTGCGAGCATAAATACAGAGCAATCCGTAAACGGAGCCCAATGCTCAATAAACCTATATATATTTGTGGGACAAGCTTGAAAACGTACGCACGAGCTGGCATAATCCCCTCTGCTGCACGCAAATCGGATCTACGTCCAGGGCCGTAGCGTGGGCACTATCGCCAAAAGAGGAATATCTCTGTGTAGATTACGCACAGGGAGCTGCTTCTGTGCTATAGTTCAGGCTTGTTTGTTAACGCGACATGTTCGTTTGTCGCCCAAGGAGGGTCAGTTATGTCCAAAGTTTGCGAAGTTTGCGGTAAGCACCCCGTTGCCGGTCGCTCCATCAGCCACTCTCACCGCGTCACCAACCGTAAGTTCCGCCCCAACATCCAGCGCGTCTACGTCGTCGTCGATGGTCACCGTCGCAAGATGAACGTTTGCTCCACCTGCCTCAAGTCCGGCAAGGTTGCGCGCTCCTAAATAAGGTCTTACCAACAAGTACCTCGGACTCTCCGGGTCAAAGACCTCGCGTTCACATAGAACTTACCAAAGGAGCCCTCCCCTACGGAGGGTTCCTTTTTGCACTCATTGGGGACAGACTTACATGAGTGCTTTCACGCATTGGGGACAGACATGAAGCACGCATGCGACGCACTGACTGGCTCCGGCCCCTGCCTCACGCAGCATCCTTCCAGCCTGCAGTTGCCTTGGTCACGCTTGTAGCGCCGATGCCGGTGATACGGGCAATTTGCTTGACCGTGAGATGCGCCCGCCTAAGCCTCAGCAGACACGCATCGCGTTCGGGGCGTGGCAGGGCTTTGAGCAGTGCAGGATCTATGCTCGGCAGAACTTCGCGCGCAACGGAAAGGGCCTCCTCATCGGGGATCCGCCGGCGTGGAAGAACCTCCATTGACCAGATGCGCCCGGCAACTTCCTCGAGATGCTCGCAATAGCAACGGGAGCCACCGACAATATCGAGCATAGGAGCCGCATCACAGATGTCAAAGGGATCATAGCCCAGCTGATACGCCTTATAGCTTGACCAGCGGTACGCATCGAGCGAGTCAAGCGCACCCTTCACGGGATTGAGATGAATATAGTCGAGCAGCTGCACCGCCTGCGTGTCCGACTCAACCGCGACCCGCGAATAGCGATTGTCAAACAGATGTCCCGTTCTCCCCGTTTTTCCATTGAAATACTTAGCATATGCCGTCAGCGCGCACTGCATTGCCTTTGAAAGGTTGTCAAATGGGTCATCAACCATCAAATGGAAGTGATTGTCCATAAGGCACCAAGCCAACACCGCCACTTCATGGCGCGCAAACCTGTCCGAGATATCCGATAAGAAACGATAACGGTCGGAGTCATCTTCAAAAATAATCTGTTCGGAGTTGCCGCGGTCAAAGACGTGGTAATAGCCGGTGATCGAAACGGGGCGGGCGCATCGGGGCATAATCTCTCCTTTCAAAACTGTTCAGGCAACACCTAAAAGGAGAGAAGCAACGCGAAATGCTGAGCCTGCAACCTATTTATATCCAATAAGCGGCAATAACAGGCCCAGAACGGCAAAATGGCAAAACGATGTCTGTCCCAAATGAGTGAAAGCACTCATGTAAGTCTGTCCCCAATAAGCGGGTAAGCGGGGCGATGCACTGGTAAATAGTTTAGTTAAAACGCTTCAGTTTATTGAAGCGTTTTAGTGTGCCTTTTAGAGGAATCTTACCGTTCGCCGAATAATTTCTTGCTATCATGCAAGGCGTAGGGTAAATCTCCGATCGCAAGGAGACACAAATGGTGAAAAAGTCACCGGAAAACACTACTCCCGCAATTGTGGACAACGTAGAGGCGCTTGAGGCCAAGCTCGCTCAGATGCGAGAGGCCCAGGCGCTTTTTGCTACGTACACGCAGGAGCAGGTCGACAAGATCTTCTATGAGGCCGCCATGGCCGCCAACACGGCTCGTATCCCGTTGGCGAAGATGGCCATCGAGGAGACCGGCCGCGGCGTTCTTGAGGACAAGGTCATCAAGAACCACTACGCCGCAGAGTACATCTACAA
>JAXIZX010000039.1:0-2037 GCA_036303765.1 Collinsella sp.
AATACACCTGTCGGCCGCAAGCCGCGAAACAGAATGGAAACCAACCCACCGGCTCGTCGCGTTTACCGCGTTTTATAATGCTTGCGTTGCAACCTAAAAGAGGAACGTATGGCTCATAACGACAAACCCGAAAGCGCAAACAAAGCGCAGGATCATTCCCAGCCGCTCGACGACGGCGGCTTTTTCTCCCTTAATGACGTCATCACGGCAGGCAGGCATCAACTTACCCGCTCCGAGCATCTCTTGGCTGCCGACACGCGCCGCAACGCCCGCAACCTACTTGCGAGCGCTAAGTTGCTCGTACTCGTCGTCATCGTCTCGCTCGCCATGGGCGTTGCCGCTTGGGCGTTTTTGGCCTCGCTGAATATCGCGACCGACTATCGCGAGCACCATGTGTGGGTCTACGCCTTGCTTCCCGTTGTGGGCGTTGCCACCGCATGGGTGTACAAAAACCACGGTCTTGCCGCCAAGCGTGGCAACAACCTGGTCATCGACTCCGCTCTGGGCACACGCCTCATCCATATGCGCATGGCCGTCCTCACCTTCGTCTGCTCCACGCTCACGCACCTAACGGGCGGATCGGCCGGTCGCGAGGGAGCCGCGGTGCAGATTGGCGGCACCATCGCCAGCAACATCTCGAGCCTCGCCCACCTCAAAAAGCATGACCACCACGACCTCATGCTCGCCGGCATCTCGTCGGCCTTTGGCGCCGTATTCGGCTCGCCCCTTGCCGGAGCTTTCTTTGGCATGGAGATGTGCTTTATCGGCAAGATCGACTACACCGCAGGCATCTACTGCCTGGTCGCCTCGTTTACCGGCTACTTTACATCACTCGCCCTGGGTACCGAGTACGAAGCGAATGCCATCGCCAGCGTTCCCAACATGTCGCCCAAAACGGTCGTCATCGTTGTTATCAGCGCCATCATCTTCGGTCTGACGGCACGCCTCTTTGCGTGGTCGGTTCGAATCGTCAAGAGCCTGTACGGTCGCTTTATCACCAATTACCTCGTTCGCGCACTTATAGGCGCACTCGTGGTGCTCGTGGCCTACGCGATGCTCGACGCCTGGAAGTATGCCGGGCTTTCCACATGGCTTTCCGGCGCCGGATTTGCCGGCAACACCACCCTGGCGGACGCAGCCATCAAGCTGGTCGTCACGGCGCTCACCCTGGGCGCCGGCTTCCAAGGCGGCGAGGTCACGCCCCTGTTTGGCATCGGTGCGGCACTCGGTGGCTGGATCGGTTGCCTTACCGGGCTCGACCCCAGTTTTCTGGCGGCTCTCGGCATGCTCGGCGTGTTCTGCGCCGGCCTCAACGTACCCATCACCACCTGCATGATGGCCATCGACCTGTTCCACGGCACGGCCGCCGGGTTCTTTGTCATCGTGGCCTTTATCAGCTACCTAACCGGCGGACACCGCGGCGTGTACCCCGCCCAACGCATCATCTCACCCAAGCGCCGTTCGCTTATTGTGGATGAGGGCGGTACGGTAGCGGATGCTATCGAGCGCCACAACGACCTGATAGAGTAGATGTAATAATCGCCGTGCAGCCACAATCGGGGGCAATTCGACCTGAGCGCGACCGCACTGTCATGCCACACGCCGGGAGTCGCCCCATGCACGCAACTGATTTTGGTCGCACGCTCATCATCGCCAACCCAGCCGCCCAGTCGGGCGCCGCGCACGAGGTTGCCGAGCGCCTGCAACGCTTTTTGGATATGACCGCGCGCGCATCCCAGTTTGACCTTGTGCTAACCGAGCGCATGGGACACGCCAAGGAACTGGCCGCCCAGGCAACGGGCTATCGCACCGTTATCGCACTCGGCGGCGATGGCGTGATCCACGAGGTCGTCAACGGGCTTATGACGCAGGATGAGGCGGTCCGGCCCGCCCTTGCCGTCCTGCCCGTGGGCTCCGGCAACGATTTTGCCCAAACGCTCGGTATCGATGATTTCTCCGGCAAGGATTTTGGCGCGCTGCTCACCTGTGAGCTGCAGCGTCAGGATATCGGGCAGATTCGCTCATGGAACCCCGCAA
>JAXIZX010000040.1:0-4717 GCA_036303765.1 Collinsella sp.
AAGAGCGCACGAAACACGGCGTTTCCGACGGCGGCGACCATCTGGGTGGTCAGCCCGCCCGAGGCGTCGTGCGGAAGCAGGGGCAGCGCCTGCTTGAGCGAGGTGCCCTCGACCCACTCCATGAGGATGAGCGGGTCGTCCTCACAAGAGCCGTAGCCATAGACGCGCGGGAACCCGCGCAGGTGCGAGACGGTGCACAGGTGACGGTACTCCTCGAACAGCGCGGCGGTGTTGGCCAGGTGCGCGGCCGATTGCTCGGCGGAGCGATCGGGTGCCTGACCAGAAAGGATGGCGTTGTCTTTGAGCAGCTTGACGGCAAAGACCTCGCCGTTGGTGTTGGTTGCGCGCAGCACGTGGCCGATGTTGCCGTCGCTGCGATGGGCCGTTTGAAGAATGAGCGTCATAAACCGGCGCTTGGCATCGTCCTCGGCGCTGGGGTCGACCGCCACGGCGGTGTCGAACGTGTCGAGACGGATGAGCTTGTCGCCATAGGCGCTATCGGTAGTATCCATGGCGTTCCTTTGTCTGGCATGGGTTGCCGCGCGTACACGTGAGCAGTGCGGATATCGGTAAAGTACCATGATAGCCGCACTGCTCACGTGTACCGCTGAGTATTGTCGTTTACGACGCAGAAGGTAGAAGACGAAAGACGGACGGCGACCGTCTTCCGATCGCTGTCCGTGCTAGTCCACAATGACAAGGAATGTCGTGTAGAGACCCAGATGGAGCCTGTCGCTGTTGGCGATTTCCACGGGGGGATAGACTTTGCCGGGCTCGCGTTGGTCGCGCGGCGGCTCAATCACAATATCGCCGTCGCCCGCGCCCGATTCGAGCACTGTGCCGTTGGTCGATCCAAGGCCCTGGGCGTACCAGTGCTCACCCTCGAGCCAAATGCGAAGATGCTCGCGCGATGCGTCGGCGCCCACATCGGTGATGCTGGGCGAGGTTTTGGGCAAAGAACCAATCACGGTGCCGCGCGGATCGCGTGTGAGGGGATGGATTTGCATGTCGGCGCAGTTGTCGGCATGGGTTCTGAGCAGACCGAGGTTGGGAGCGACGGTGTGCGGCTGCTCCAGGCTGCTCATAAAGCCACGTCCGACGGTAGTTTCGGTGGTGCCAAAGTGCCCGCCCGTCTTGCTGTCGCAAAAGCGCTCGACGGTGGCCACGCCCTGAACGGGATCGGCGAGCGCCCCCGTTGCCACAAAGAGCATAAGGTAAAGCGTGCTTTTCTCGCGCACGGCATTGCCGTCAAAGTTGTCGATGCGATTGAGGGCATTTGCATATAGGCGGCTGTCCAGCTTGTAGCTGGCGAGAGCCGACATCATTTCGTTGGCGGCCGGACCGCGATAGTGCTCGGCGATTGCCTGATAGGCGGACTCGCCGCCGCCGAGCTTGCTGCAGATTGCCGCGGAAAGGTTGAGCGTGGTGACGGTAAAGTCGCTGTAGATGGCGGGCGCGCACTGGTCAGGCTTGCGATGGACGATGTAACGGGTGAGATACGAGCGGTTGGAAGAGCATTTCTCGAGCAGGGTACTGCCGAGATAGGAGTTTCCATTGATGAGCATTCGGGCGATCTCGAGATGTTTAAGACCGCCGAACGAGCGAATATCGTTATAGAGGACCGAGCAAGGCGTCTCTGCTGCCACGGATACCTCCTTTGATTGCTTCCTAGCCAATATGGCGATAGGAATTAATGGCCCCCGGTGGGCGACGTATTAAATGGTTGCGCAATATATAGCGTAACCAAAGCAACATTATAGGCCACATGTTCGAAATTGCAGGAAGACCGAGAGATTTTGGTTGGACTGAACGGAAATCCCCCTCTGTCTTGTTCTGTAACATTTGGACCCGGTTTTGCCCTGCATCTGTTACAGATTGACACAATCGGCCAGGCCCACCTCGTCCGCCTCGTCATCTGTGGTTTACGTGGGGGCATGCGAAGCACGGGTATACTAACCGGCGGCGAATCTGCTCCATCGCTTAGAGCTGCTGCGTCTGGACGGCGCGTGATAGGGCTGCCAAAGCGATCGCCAGCGTGCTGAGCAACGTCCTCTCTGTGCGCACCTGTTTTTGTATGTATTAGCGCACTACCAAGCACGCCCGCGCGGCCGCATGCCGTGCCCATTGCGCGTGCAGATAAGGAACAACAACATATGCGTAATTCTGTATCCGACGTCACGGACGCCGAGATTCTGGACGAGACCCGCGAGGCCATGACCCAGGCCGCCTTCGATGCTGCCGACGAGGCCAGCGCCGCCCAGGCCGTCGAGTCCGCTACCGAGAGCCTGCCCGCCTTTAACGAGCTGGGGCTTTCGGACGAGATGCTTCGTGCCATCGAGAACCTGGGCTACACGGCGCCCACGCCCGTTCAGGCCGGCTCCATCCCCGTGGTACTCGAGGGTCGCGACCTGCTTGCCGCCGCTCAGACCGGCACCGGCAAGACGGCCGCCTTTTTGCTGCCGACCATGAACAATCTGGAGCACATCGCTCCGCCCAAGCCCGTGCGTGAGCGCGGCGGCCGCAACCGTCGTCGCGGCGCCAAGAAGCCCGAGGGCAACGACCGTGGCCCCGTGATGCTCGTCATCACCCCCACGCGCGAGCTCGCCCAGCAGATCGACGAGGTCGCGAGCAAGATCGCCGACGTCACCGGCCATGTCGCCGTGACCGTCGTGGGTGGCGTGAGCTACAAGCCGCAGACCGCGGCACTCAAGTACGGCTGCGATATCCTGGTCGCCACGCCGGGCCGTCTGGTCGACCTGATCGAGCAGGGCGCCTGCCACCTGAACGAGGTCAAGGTGCTGGTGCTCGACGAGGCCGATCGCATGCTCGACATGGGCTTTTTGCCCGCCGTCCGCCGTATTGTGCGCGAGACGCCGGCCGAGCGCCAGACGCTGCTGTTCTCGGCGACGCTCGACGAGGAGGCCGTGGGCGAGATCACCGACCTGGTGAGCGACCCGGCCCGCGTGGAGATCGCGCCCGCCACGTCGACCGCCGACACCGTCGACCAGTTTGTGTTCCCGGTGTCCATCGAGGCCAAGAATAACCTGTTGCCCGAGTTTCTCAAGAAGGAGGGCCCGGAGCGCACCATTGTCTTTATGCGCACCAAGCATCGCGCCGACAGCTGCTGCCGTCGTCTGGAGCGTAAGGGCATCAAGGCCGCCGCGATTCACGGCAACCGCAGCCAGGCCCAGCGCGAGCGCGCGCTTTCTGCCTTCCGCGACGGCACCGTCGACGTGCTGGTGGCAACCGATGTTCTCGCCCGCGGCATCGACATTAGCGACGTGCGCTACGTCGTGAACTTTGACGTGCCGGCCGAGCCGACCGACTATATCCACCGCATTGGCCGTACGGGCCGCGCCGGCGAGTTGGGCTGGGCCATCACGTTTGTGACCGAGCAGGACGTCGACGAGTTCTACGAGATCGAGAAGCTCATGGACAAGACCGCCGACATCTACGAGGCCGGCGACCTGCACGTGGGTCCCAACCCGCCTGCGGTTGATCCCGAGCGCGACCCTGCGGCCTTTAAGGTGAAGAAGAAGACTAAGCGCGGCAAGTCCAAGAGCAAGAAGAAGCTTGAGCAGGCGCGTCGCGACGGCAAACGCAACGGCGATGATTACGGCGACGTGGCCGGCCGTTCCAACCGCGGTCGCGACGAGCGCCGCAGTGACGGCGAGCGTCCGAGCCGTCCCAAGCGCAGCGGCAAGACCCGCGTGCGCGAGGGCGTTCAGGCTCGCGTGGACGAGGCTGTTGAGAGCGTGGCCCGCGAGGTGGCTGCCGAGGAGCGCGGCGGTGCTGGTGTCGTTGAGCAGGCCCCGCGCGGCAACCGTGCCGAGCGCCGTGCCAAGCAGTTCCAGGGCGAGGCACACCGCCGTCGTCGTGAGGACGAGGACCGTGGCGGCCGTCGTCGTGTCGAGCGCGAGGACGAGGGCCGCGGTTCGCGCGGTGGCAAGCGCGGTGCGGGCGACCGCCGTCGTTCCGGTCGTGATGACGAGCGCGGTGGCCGTGATGAGCGTCGCGGCGGCGAGGGTCGCGGTGAGCGAGGTGCCCGTGGCGGTGAGTCCCGTGGCGGCAAGCGCTTTGAAGAGCGCGGTAGCCGCGGCGGCGAGCGTCGCGAGGGTGCTCGCGGCAATGGCGGCCGCGGCGGCGCTGGTCGTTCTAACGAGTCGCGCGATCGTCGTGACCCGCGTGCCAGCCGTGATCGTCGCGATGACTGGCGCAACTACGACGATACCCGCGAAGAGCGTCGCGGCGGCTATCGTGGTGGTCGTGGCGGCAACCAGGCCGGTTCCCGTGGCGGTCGTGCCGGCGGTCGCGATAACCGCGGCAGCTACGGCAACGGCCGTGGCGGCAAGCGCGGCGGCAGCTCCCGTCGCCCCGGTGACGGCGGCGGCAAGCGCAAGTAACATACGCGTTGCGCGGTAAGGCGAGGCGAGTTTGGGCCCCGAGCAGACTATGCTCGGGGCCCTTTTTAGTGCAAGGGGGACAGGTTCATATGCACCAACGTCTTGAAGTTGCGGTGGAATACGGACTGTTTTGGCCTTTTGAGCGGCTTTTCAGTCCCTATTTCACCGCAACTCATGATTGGTGCAAAGTAACCTGTCCCCAATGCACCAAACAAGGAGTGTCCCCAAGTGCCGCATTGTGGGTAACGCGTTTTATCAAATATGGCATTTATCTGCGGTAATGTTCTATTTCACCGCTGAGGGTGACATTTTAT
>JAXIZX010000041.1:0-5002 GCA_036303765.1 Collinsella sp.
GAGAGTACTGCGGGGTCAGCCCGTGGGAGGCCAGGGCGCCGCTGACCGGTGGACGGCACCGAGCCGTGCGCTTGAACTTAGAAGGGGGAGGCCTCGCGGCCTCCCCCTTTTTTGCGTTTACGGGCTTTTGTCTCACATAGTAGCTGTGTTTTATAACCCTCGTTTGTCGCATCTTCTGCGAACGGGCTACAATAACTTAGTCTGTGCGATATGGAGGTGAACATGGCTGAAGCTGGTATCGGCGTTGATATCGTCGAGATTTCCCGCATGAAATCAATTCTTGAAAAGACGCCGTCGTTTGCTCGGCGTGTGTTTACCGAAGAAGAGCGTGCGTATTGCGATGCATCATCGCGTCCCGCTGCTCACTATGCGAGCCGCTTTGCTTCGCGCGAGGCGGTACTTAAAGCTCTCGGCACGGGTTTTAGTCAAGGCGTGGGTCGCAAGGATGTTTCGGTTACGCGTGATAAACTCGGCAAACCGAAGGCGCTGCTTTCGGGCCGTGCTCTCGAGATCGCTCAAGAACTGGGTGTTGTTGAGGTCGCTCTTTCCATTACGCTTACGGGAGACTTGGCCGTTGCGAATGCCATCGCGATTACCGAAGATGCTCGGCCTAAGCCAAAAGATGAAAAGGTGAGCACCAAGAAACGCGTTGCGCAGACATTTAAAGAGGCTCGCTCTGTTTTAGATGAGCTTGAGCAGCTGCAGAATTCAGCATTGACGGAGCACCTGGGCGATGCTTCGCAAGATACGCTAGGAGCATAGATGAAACCGGTTTTGAGTACCGAAGAAGTCGTTCGTCTCGAGGATATCATCGAACGCGAAGGGACTTCGAAGGCCGAGCTTATGGAGCTAGCGGGTGAGTTTGCCGCCAACGAGGTCTTGAAGCTCAATCCCGATCGGGTTCTCGTTCTGGTCGGTTTTGGTAATAATGGCGGCGACGGTTGGGTTGCCGCCGATATCCTGAGCCATAAGGGTGTGGACGTGGATATCGTTTCTCCGGTTGAACCG
The DNA here is from genome assembly GCA_036303765.1 of Collinsella sp. Lineage (GTDB taxonomy): Bacteria > Actinomycetota > Coriobacteriia > Coriobacteriales > Coriobacteriaceae > Collinsella. The sequence continues at coordinate 1,009 of JAXIZX010000041.1, forward strand.
GATGAGATTCCTGCTGCTCTGGCACGTCATGTTGCTCGTCGTACTGCCGGCCGCGATGTGCACGTTTGCGTCGGCCCTTCGCGTGACGAACTCGAGGTTTTGATCGATAAGGCCGATGTTGTTGTCGATGCCATTTTTGGTACCGGTTTCCACGGAAATCTGCGTGCGCCGTTCTCCATCTGGATTCCTACGGTCAATGAATGCGCCGATTGTGTCGTATCCATTGATGTTCCCTCGGGCCTGAATGCCGAGACGGGCGTTGTTGATGACGACTGCATTCGTGCCGAGCATACGGTGACGATGATTGCGCCCAAGATTGGTCTGTATAGCGCTGATGGTCCTGAGTATGCTGGCGATTTGATCTGCGGCAATCTTTACGACCGTCTTGACGAGGTCATCGATGATGTCGACCACGCCGCCGAGATTGTCGAGCCCGGTGACTTAGTTGATTACTTTGCCCCACTACCTACGAATATCGATAAGTATTCCCGTGGCTCTGTGCTTATTGTCGCCGGATCTGCGCAATATCCTGGTGCTGCCATTATGGCGGCCAAGTCTGCAGCTCGCGCGGGTGCTGGTTACGTGGCAGTCGCGGCTCCTGACGCCTGCGCCAATCTTATTCGCATGGCACTTCCTTCGATTCCCGTCTTTACTATTCCGTCTGATTCCCGCGGCTCCTTTGGCGCCGCTGCGCGCATGACTGTGTGCGAGATTGCAAAGAAGTACAGCTGTGTACTGTGCGGTCCCGGTATGACGACATCTGCCGGCGCTATGCAGGTGGTTTCGGGCTTGCTCGAGCTTGATGTGCCGCTTATCTTGGACGCCGATGCACTCAACTGCCTTGCTAAGATTGCCATTGACGGTATTGATAGTAACCCCGAGATGTATCGTCGCGAGCAGCCGTTGGTTATGACGCCGCACTATCGTGAGCTTTCGCGTCTGGTTGCCGGTGACGAGGTGAACGACCTTGGTACCGCGATTGCAGCTGCGCAGAAGGTTGTCTGGGCTGCAGGCTCCGACAATCTGGTGGTCATAGCCAAGGGGCCGACGACGGCTATCTGTGGCGTTGAGCGCGTGCTGCTGCCACTCTCGGGTCCGGCTTCTCTGGCAACTGCCGGTTCTGGTGATGTTCTCGCGGGTATTTTGGCCGGCACGCTTGCCACCATGCGCGACGAGATGGATCGTTGGGAGCTGCTGTATTCGTACGCCGTCGCACTTCACAGCTACGCCGGTTTTGCTGCGGCGACGGAGTATGGTGAGAAGAGCGTTATCGCGACCGATCTTATCGACTTGATCGGTCCTGCCATGGAGCTGGCGGCAAAGGATGCGCTCGAAGATCTGGGAATCATGGACGAAGGGTCGGATGACTAATCATGAATAAAGCCGATTTGACGCGCTGGTCCTGGGTCGAGATCGACCGCGGGGCGCTCCGTCGCAACACGAGGGCCTATAAGAATTTACTGAATCCACGTCAGCGCCTGTGCTGCGTGGTTAAGGCCGATGCTTATGGTCATGGAGCTGTTGAGTGCGCCAAGATCATGTATTCGGCCGGTGCCGACATGTTTGCCGTGGCGACGGTTAACGAGGGCGTTGGGCTCCGTCAGGGCGGAATTACTAAGCCCATCCTGATTCTAAGCGAGCCGCCTATCGAGGCCATTCCGACGTTGCTCGAGTTTGATATCATGCCCTCGGTCTATACGTCTGACTTTGCTCTTGCGTATGGCGAATGTGCCGTCGCGGCGGGCAAAGTGGGCAAGTACCATCTTGCCATCGAGACGGGCATGAATCGTATCGGCGTTCACTACACGCAGGTGCTCGACTTTGTCCGCGGTATAAATTTCCATCGCGGTATTCAGTGCGACGGCGTATTTACGCACTTCGCCACGGCCGATGAACCTTCGGGCTGGGACTACAAGCTGCAGTGCCAGCGTTTTACCGAGGCCGTTCAGGCCATTAAGGACGCAGGTTTTGAATGCGGTATCGTGCATTGTGCCAATACGCCATCCTCGATGCTCGATTCTTCAATGCACTTTGACATGATTCGTGCCGGCATCGGTTTGTATGGTCTGCAGCCATGTGAGCTGAGTGGTCGCGTGATGCAGCTTGATCCCGTCATGAGCGTCCACGCGCGTGTGACGCGCGTGGCACACCCTGCGATGGGCGAGGGCGTGGGCTACGGCTTTACCTACCGCGTACCGCGCACGCGCGTTCAGATCTGCACCCTTCCGATCGGTTATGCCGATGGCCTTTCGCGTACGCTTTCCAATCGTATGGACGTGCTGTATCGCGGCGAGCGTGTGCGTCAGGTGGGCAATATCTGCATGGACCAGTTTATGGTCGCCATTCAGTCCAACCCGGCGCATGAGATTCCCGAGGCCGAGTATGGTGACGAGATGATCATTGTCGGCCGCGATGGAGATGCCGAGATTACCATGGACGAGATGGCGCGCCTACGCGGCACGATTAACTACGAGGTCGCTTGCGGCTTTGGTATGCGTCTCGACAAGGTCTACGTGTAGGAGTCGCTATGGGCGTCATGCACATTCCCGGCCATAGCCATCAGGCGCCGCGTGAGGTCGCACTCGAGGAGATCGAGGCCGTTCTGGGCGATTGTCACCTTTGCCAGCTTTACCAGTCGCGCCACAACATCGTGTTTGGCGTGGGAAACCCCCGCGCTCGCGTGATGTTTATTGGCGAGGCACCGGGCCGTAATGAGGATTTGCAGGGCGAGCCCTTTGTGGGGGCGGCAGGCGAGGACCTCAACGGCATTTTGTCGCTGGCGGGGCTCAAACGCGAAGACGTCTACATTGCCAACGTGCTTAAGTGCCGCCCGCCGGGAAACCGCAATCCACGTCCCGAGGAAGTGCTGGCTTGCTCGCCGTTTTTGCGTGAGCAGATTCGAAGCATCTGGCCCGATATTATCGTGACGCTCGGCAACCCCGCGACGCACTTTGTGCTTAAGACCGAGATCGGCATCACCAAGCTGCGCGGCAGGTTCCACCAGATGGGGCATTTTGTAGTAATGCCCACTTTCCATCCGGCAGCAGCGCTACGCAATCCGGCGTGGCAGGAGCTGCTGGAGGAAGACTTTAAGATGCTGGGTGATTATCTGGAGCGACATCCCGCACCAGAGGACGCCTCGGAATAATAAGGAGCATATATGTCCCTGGAGCGCCTGGGGGTAGGTACTTACAAAACGACTTGCGCTGCCGATACGGAGTACTTTGGCGAGCTAATTGCACCGTGTCTTGAGGACGGCGATGTGCTCATCCTGACTGGTGGCCTGGGAGTGGGCAAAACTCACTTTACCAAGGGCGTCTCGCGCGGGCTGGGCGATGGGCATATGGTTACGAGCCCTACGTTTGCGCTCATGGCCGTTCACGATCAAGGTCGTATTCCGCTGTTTCACTTTGATCTATACCGCCTGGAGCATGCCTACGAGCTCGAGGATACGGGCATTTTCGATGTGCTGGGCTATGAGGGTGCTTGCCTGCTGGAATGGGGCGAACAATTCCAGGACGAGCTGACGGATGAGTATCTTTCGGTGACGCTCAAGCGTGATGAGGGCGACAGCGATGTGCGAACGATAACGCTTGAGGCGCACGGTGACCGCGCAATGGAGCTTTCCCATTTGATTGATAAGGCTGTACAAGATGAGCTTGCATAACGACAACGCGCTGGTGGTGGCGCTCGATACCTCGACCGACATGCTTGCCTGCGCGGCAAGCTGGATTGATGGGCAGACGGGCGAGACGAAGCTCGTGAGTGACGACTACATGTGTCGCCGTCACGCCAACGTTGAGCTCGTGAATACCGTTGATGGCGTGCTGGCTCAAGCCGGTCTGGATCGCAGCGATGTTGGTTGCTATGTGGTCGGCCGCGGCCCGGGGTCCTTTACGGGTGTGCGCATCGGCATCTCCACTGCCAAGGGCCTCGCGCGTGGTGCCAATGTTCCGCTGCTGGGCGTGTCGACGCTCGACGCCTGCGCTTGGAC
>JAXIZX010000042.1:0-3527 GCA_036303765.1 Collinsella sp.
AATCTCCCTTTATATTTCGTCATATCAAGACTCATATTCAATTATGGTAAATTCGTGGTAAAACACTTATTTTTTCAAGTGATGAACAGCCCTTAAATGCTGTATTTATGCGGATAATCGGATTTTCTATATCAAGTTTATATCAAATACTACTGATTATTTTGCCCCTCGAGCATGCCGTCGAGGGTGCGCCAGGCGAGCTCGGCGCACTTGACGCGGGCGGGCATGTGCGAGATGTCCTGGAGCTGGGCGGCTTCGTCCAAGTCTTCCAGGTCCTCTTCGGAGAGCTGCTCGCCACGGATCATGGCGAGGAAGAGCTCTGCCAGGCGGTGAGCTTCCTCGACGGTCTCGCCGGTGATGAGGTCGGCCATGATGTCGGCACTGGCCTGGCTGATGGCGCAGCCGTGGCCGGTAAAGGAGGCCTCCTCGATCACGTTGTTCTCGACACGTAGCTGCAGGGTGAGCTCGTCTCCGCAGCTGGGGTTGATGCCGTCGTGCTCGTGCGTGGGAGCATCCATCTCGTACTTATAGTCGGGGTGCGAGTTGTGCTCCATAAATGTGGTGGAGGTGTACAGATTACCCATTGAACGTGCTCCAAACGTGATGCAGGCCGGCGATGAACTTATCGATGTCGGCCTTGTCGTTGTAGAAGGCCACGCTGGCGCGGCAGCAGGCGAGGTTCTCGACGCCCAGCCAGGTAAGCAGCGGCTGCGCGCAGTGGTGACCGGCGCGGATGCACACGCCGTCCATGTCCATGATGCTCGCGACGTCGTGCGGGTGGATACCCTTGACGTTAAAGCTGACGACGCCGTGATGGTTGTCCCAGTAGATGGAGCCGATGATCTGGACAAAGTCGAGCTGCATGAGCTCGCCCATCAGGTAGTGGACGAGTGCCCGCTCGCGTGCCTGGATGTTTTCGTAGCCAACCGTGTTGACGAGGTAGTCGAGAGCGGCGCCTGTGGCGAAGATGCCGGCGGCGTCCTGCGTGCCTGCCTCGAACTTCTCGGGGACGGGCGCCCAGACGGCGTCCTGCTCGGTGACCGAATCGATCATTTCGCCGCCGGTGAGCATGGGCGGCATGGCGTTGAGCAGGTCCATCTTGCCCCACAGGACGCCGATGCCCATGGGGCCCATGGCCTTGTGCGCGCTAAAGGCAAAGAAATCGGCGCCCAGATCGGCCACATCGACCGGCATGTGCGGCAGCGACTGCGCGCCGTCGACGACCAGATAGCCGCCGTACTTGTGCACGAGCTTGCCGAGATTCTTGACCGGGTTCTCGACGCCCAGCACGTTAGACACCTGACCCACGGCCAAGATTTTGGTCTTGGGGCCCACCTTGGACAGAACCTCCTCGGTGGTGAGTTGACCGGTCTTGGTGGGGTAGAGGTAGACGAGCTTGGCGCCGGTCTCGCGGCAGACCTGCTGCCACGGAATCAGGTTGGAGTGGTGCTCCATGATGGTGATGACGACCTCGTCGCCCGGCTCGAGGACCGTGGGCGCAAAGCTCTTGGCGACCAGGTTGAGCGACTCACTCGTGTTGCGGGTGAAGACGACCTCGTTGGCCTGGGGCGCGCCGATGACGTCGGCGATCTGCTGGCGCACCTTCGCGATGGCCTCGGTGGCCTCGACGGACAGCGAGTACAGGCCGCGCAGGGGGTTGGCGTTCATACGCTGGTAGAAGTCGCGCTCGGCGTCGAGCACGCAGGCAGGGCGCTGCGCGGTGGCGGCACTATCGAGGAAGGCGATCTCGGGGTGCTGCTGAAACAGCGGGAACTGCGCCTTGTAGGGGTTGGTCTCGATGTCCACAGTGGGCCAGCCGCGCGAAGCCTCGTCGCTGGCGTCGAGCTCCATAGGCTCCGGTGCGGTACAGGTGTCGCATTTAACGTGCTCGGTGTCGATCATGCGAGCTCCTCTTCAAAGTTGTCGATCAGGTTGTTGCCCAGGCGGACGACGGCGGCGCGGGTGCGCTCGTCGGTGGCGGAAAGTGCGGCGTCCTCCAGCTTGGCGCGAATGAACAGGTCCTCGGCGGCGTTTTGGTCAAGGCCGCGGCAGGCGAGGTAGAACAGCTGCTCGTCGCGAACGTGACCGATGGTGGCGCCGTGGTTGCCGGCGACGTCGTCCTCGTCGCAGAGAATGACGGGAACGGTCTTGTTGTCGACGCCTTTGTTGGCCAAAAGCACCGTCTCGCGCTCGGTGCCGGTTGCACCCTTGCAGCCGTGCACGAGGTCGATGGTGCCGCGGTAGACCTTCTTGGACGTGCCGGTCAGCACGCCGTTGGCGTCGATCTCGCACTCGGTCTTGCGACCGCGGTGGCGTAGCTCGTAGTTAAAGTCGTGCACCTGCTCGCGGGCGCCCAGGTAGTCAGTATCGATGGTGACCTTGGCGGTATCGCCCAGCAGGTCGCCGGCAAGGCCGGTGGCGCTGGCACCGGCACCCAGGACGGTGTGCTGCACGTTGACGCGCGCGCCCTCGTCCAGGAACAGGCCGGTGTCGTCGAGTGCGATCCAGCTGTCGTCGAGCGTCTGCGTGCAGGCCACGTTGACGGTGGCGTACTCGTGGGCGCACACGCGCAGCACGGATCCCACGACGCCCTCGCCGGCAACGGGGGAGTCCAGGGCGATCTGCAGGTCGAGCGTCGACTGGGGACGGGCGACGACGTCGATGGCGGCGATGGCCGCGGCTGCATCGACACCGCTCACGCGCACGGTAACCGTGGCGTGCTTGTATGCGGGCACATCGATGACGATGCGCTTGGTGGCGTGGTCGGCCAAGTAGGTGTAGGCAGCCTCGCCCATGCCGGTCTCGAAGGTTTCAGCAGGGGAGAGCTCCTCCTCGAGCTTGATGGCACCGGCCTGGTAGATGGAGGTGGCGGGCACGTCAAGCTCGGTCTCGGGCGTGATGCGGGCGCGGTCGGCGGCGTCGCCGGGGGCGGAGGCGCGGCGCTCGGGGAAGCGCTCGGCCATGGCGTCCATGGCGGCGTTAAATGCGTCGGCAGCGCCGCGGAACTGCTCGTCCAAGCCCTCGACCTTAACAGCCTCGGTGGGAGCGGCGGCAAGCTCGTCAGAGAGCTCGAGCTTGGTCTGGTTCATCTTGAGCCAACCCCAAGTGGCAGCCGGCATCGCATTAACCTGCTCAAGGATGGTAGCAGCGGTGTTGGTGGTCTGTTTCATTATCCGATCGCTCCTTCCATCTCGAGCTTGATCAGGTTGTTCATCTCGACGGCGTACTCCAGCGGCAGCTCCTTGGAGACCGGGTTGGCAAAGCCGTTGACGATCATGGTACGGGCCTCTTCCTCCGAGATACCGCGGCTCATCAGGTAGAACACCTTATCGTCGCCGATGCGGCCGATGGTGGCCTCGTGGCCGATGTCGACGTTCTTGGCGCGGATGTCCATGGCCGGGATGGTGTCGGAGCGGCTCTGGTCGTCGAGCATGAGCGACTGGCAGCTCACGGTTGCCTTGGAGCCCTCGGCCTTAGGCGTGGCCACGATGGAGCTGCGGAACGTCTGGATGCCGCCGCTCTTGGAG
>JAXIZX010000043.1:0-13407 GCA_036303765.1 Collinsella sp.
CGCGTTCTCTTTGGTTGGGTTCCTACGCGTGACGAGGGCGGCGACCCCAGCTCTTACCTATGGGGTGGCACCTTTATGCCCCTCGAGATCGTTCAGCGTGCCGACGGAACGCTCGGCACCAAGCTCCCCGACAGCATGCTTGGCGCCTTTGGCGAGGCTAAGGCAGTCGAGACCTTTGAGCTTTCCTGCGAGTCGGGCAAGGTCGAGCAGGTGCTCGCCGCGGATGCCGGCTCCACCTACTTGCTCGATACCGACATTGAGCTCGGCGGTAACGCTGCCGGCTTCTCGGTCAAGTTCGCCGAGGACGCCGAGACCGGTCTTGCCTATGAGTTCCGCGCCAACCTGCGCGAGGGCAAGCTCGAGTTCACGCCGGCTCCCCAGTACCCGTGGTTCCAGGTCAACAACATGGGCCTCGAGCGTCCGTTGTTCTTTAAGGGCGAGGGCACTCATCATGTGCGCCTGGTCGTTGACGACGATATCGCGACCATCTTTGTCGATGATGTTGCGCTTAACGCTCGATTCTGCAATAAGCAGGGCCAGGGTGTGGCGCTGACGGTCACCGACGGTACGCTTAAGTGCGCAAATGCAACGATCGCGTCTCTGTAGCGGCAACGAACCGTTTTATGATTTAGAAAAGGAATGGAGAGGAACATGGACTACAAGGCAGTGTCCCAGCAAGTCGTCGACAACGTCGGCGGACTGGAGAACATCGAGGGCGCCACGCATTGCGTGACCCGTCTGCGTCTGGTGCTCAAGGATACGAGCAAATACAACAAGGCCGAGCTCGAGAACATCGATGGCGTCAAGGGCGTGCTGTACAACAGCGGCCAGCTCATGATCATCTTCGGTACCGGTACCGTCAACAAGGTTTACGATGAGTTTATGGCTCTGACGGGCGTTAAGGAGATCAGTGCTTCCGAGGTCAAGGGCGCCGAGGCGGACAAGAAGGGCAAGTTCTTCTCGGTCCTCAAGGTATTCTCGGACATCTTTATCCCCATCATTCCCGCCTTCGTCGGCGCTGCAATCATCATCGGCCTTAAGTCGCTGATCGTTGCCAACGGCCTCTTTGGCATGGAGGGCAGCCTCGCCGATCACAGCGAGTTCCTCAAGAACCTCGCAAGCTTCTTTGCCATTATCGCCACCACGTTCGACTACCTGCCTGTCCTGGTTATGTACAGCGCGGTCAAGCGTTTTGGCGGTAACCCGATCCTGGGCATCCTCGTCGGTATCGTCATGGTTCACCCGAGCCTTATGAACCGCAACACGTTCGTTATGGACCCGACGGGTGCTGAGTACTGGAACTTCGGTCCGCTATCCATTCCCATGGTTGCTTTCCAGGGCGGTGTGTTCCCCGCAATCCTGACTGCCTGGTTTATGGCCAAGGTCGAGAAGATTGCCCAGAAGTACATCCCCGAGGTCGTTTCGTTCGTCTTTGTCCCGACCGTTACCCTGATTCTTGCTAACGTTGCCCTGTTCACCGTGTTCGGCCCGCTCGGCAACCTGATCGGTGACGTCCTCGCCGGCGTAATCGATATCCTGTACAACAGGATGGGCGTCTTTGGTGCCTTTGTCTTCGCCGCGTTCCTGCAGCCGCTCGTCGTTACCGGTACGCATCAGTTCATCCAGGGTATCGAGGCAAACCTTGTTGCCACGACTGGCTTCAACTACATCCAGGCCATCTGGTCGGTTTCCATCATCGCCCAGGGCGGCGGCGCCATCGGTATGTACCTCATTCACAAGAAGCACTCCAAAGAGCGCAACATCTGCATGTCGTCCTTTATCCCGACGCTGGTCGGAATCTCCGAGCCCGCTATCTTTGCTGCAAACATGCGCTATTCGATCATTCCGTTCATCTGCGCATGCATCGGTGCAGGCTGCGGCGGTGCCTTCGTCAAGCTCTTTGAGGTGCGCGCTATCGGTCAGGGTCTGACCGGCGTGCTTGGCCTGCTCATCGTCACGCCCGAGACCCTCGTGTGGTATGTGGCTGGCAATCTCATCGCCTTTATCGTGCCGATCGTCTTGATCTTTGCCTACAACAAGGCAAAGGGCGTGCCGACCACCGATGAAGAGGGCGCTGGCGCTGGCTTCGACGTTAGCTTCTAGTTGAGCCGTTCAGTGTAATCTGAGGATAAGTCCATTTGAGGAAGGGCGTTCGACTCGTGTGAGTCGAGCGTCCTTCCCCATAGACGAGAAAGTCAACGGCGATGTTAAATCAAAAAAACAAGGTGACACGCGCGGACTATGAGCAGTGGCGTGCCGGACAGGATGAGACGGCGGCTCGCATCGCGTCCGACCCCGATAGGCTTCTGTTCCATGTGGAGCCTGAGCTTGGCTGGCTCAACGACCCCAACGGTTTGGTTCAGATTGGTGATACGTATCACATCTATCATCAATACGATCCGTTCGATGCTGCGCATGGCGGTCCAGTGCTTTGGAACCATCTGACGACAAAGGATTTTGTGACGTACGAGAATCACGGCCCCGTGCTGTTCCCCGATTCCGATTTGGATTCGAGCGGAGCGTATTCTGGTTCTGCCTTTGTACGTGATGGCAAGATTCACTACTTCTATACCGGCAACGTCAAGCATTTTGACCGCGATGATTACGACTACGTGTTGACAGGCCGTGAGCAAAACCAGATTCATATGGTTGCCGAGAATCCCGACGAATTGGGCGAGAAGCGCATGGCTGTTGGACCAGTCGATTACCCCGACGATATCGGTATGCACGTGCGCGACCCCAAGATCCTTGAGCACGATGGTATCTACTACATGGTTCTGGGCGCTCGTACGAAAGACGACCGTGGCTGCGTGCTTGTCTATACTTCGCGTGATTTAGGGGTCTGGAGCTATGCGACGCGCATTGAGCTGGGCGAGAAGTTTGGCTTTATGTGGGAGTGCCCTGATCTGTTTGAGCTTGATGGCGAGCTTATTCTCGTTTGCTGTCCGCAGGGTGTGCCTGCCGATGGTTGGCGTTACCGCAATCCGCATCAGTGCGTGTGGTTCCCCATCGAGGCCGATTGGGAGGCGCCGAGCTTTAAAATCGTCGGGAAGGGCATGCCCCCGATGGTCGATGCCGGTTTTGATTTCTATGCTCCGCAGTCCTTTGAGGATGCTGCAGGCCGGCGATTGATGATCGGATGGTCGGGTTGCCCCGATGCGACGGCGGAAAACCCGACGGTGGCGCGCGGGTGGCAGTGCGCGTTGACGGTGCCGCGAGAGCTGAGCATGCGCGATGGTAAGCTCTGCCAGCAGCCGGCGCACGAGATTGAGAGGATGCGCGGCGACTGCGTTCGCGCGACAGGCGGTGAAACCGTTGAGGAGCCGGGCCGCCTGTTTGATCTCGTGGTTTCCTGTGAGGGCGCCAAGATGGTTGAGCTCGAGATTCGCAAGGGTGTCTTTGTGCGCTATGCGGACGGGATGCTTACCCTCGACATGGGTGACGAAGGCTATGGGCGCGACCAGAGGTCGATTGAGCTCGGCGAGCTTCGCGACCTGCGCGTGCTTTCGGACACTACGATGGTCGAGATTTTTGCCAACGGCGGTGAGGCGGCACTTACGAGCCGTACCTATTCGTCGGCGGTTCCGGCGATGGCGCTGCACGCCGAGGGCGCGGCGTCGATGGATTTCTACCGCCTCGCTCATTAACCGTGCATGGAGCACGATTGGACTTGTTGGGCGGAATGTGTCGCAGTTGCCGCGGCCAACTACCGTTTATCGCGTATAGCGACCGTTTGCGGAATAAGTAACACTCCTTAATAAACCGTGTAAAATCTCAGTTAAGCACGGAGTTTTCCAGGGAGACGCTGTCCTTTGTTATGTGCAAAGGGCGGCGTCTCTTTGGCGCTTAGATGCCGTTGTGCAACAGCGCGACGCGCGTGTCATGTATTGAAAAGCCAATGTCGAGATGGGTCGTGATAAGAATGGGCAAGTATGTAATCGTGGTTGAGTCTGGGTCGGATGTAACGCCGGAGCTCTGCGAGCGCTACGGCATCGTGCGCGTGCCCATGCATGTCACGATTGGTGACGAGACCGTCGAGGACGGCTCGATCGATCCGCTCGAGATTTATTCGCGCTGCAATGAGTTTGGCGTGATGCCCAAGACCAGTGGCTGCGCGCCTGCGGATTTTGCTCACGTGTACGACCGCATTCACGCTGAGCAGCCCGACGCGACTATTTTGCATCTTGCATATTCCGAGGCCACGACCTGTTCGCATCAGTCCTCAAAGATTGCGGCCCAGGGGCGCGACTACGTGTTCTCCATGGACACGCGCTTTGTCTCGGTAGGCCAGTCGCTTGTTGTCGTCGAGACCGCCAAATACATCGAGGCTCACCCCGATGCCACCGTCGACGAGATCTTTGCATTTACGAACTCCGTCATGGACCGTGTGCTGCTGGGCTTTGTTCCTACCGACCTAGCCTTTCTTAAGGCGGGCGGTCGTCTGTCCAACGTCGCGTTCCTTGGCGCCCACCTGCTCAAGATTAAGCCCTGCATTGAGGTAACGGGCGGTAAGTTTGTGGCGACCAAGAAGTTCCGCGGCTCTATGCTCAAGTGCGCCCGTGCCTTTATTGACCACATGGTTGCCAAGGGCGAGATTGACTACTCGCACATTGGCCTGGCGTATTCGGTAGGTCTTTCCGAGGAGCTGCGCGACGACATGGAAGTCTATGCGCACGACCTGGGCTTTAAGGACATTACCTGGACTCAGGTCGGCGGCGTCATCTCGAGCCATTGCGGCCCGACCGCCTTCGGCGCGGTGCTCACGCTTAAGGCGTAAAGGCCGCAGGCGAGCGTTCTTCAGCCTGACATCTCGACGTAGACCCCAGCCATGGTGATGGGGGATAGATTAAAACGTGCCATTCTAGCCCGAGACGTTTAAACGCAAGCGCATGGGCTAGAATGGCTCTGGCATTTTAATTGGTTGCATCCAAGGAGAGGCAAGGTAGCGGTAATGGCTGAGATGACGCTTGAGGGTGTGGACGCTCGTCCTGAGGATTCCGCATTTGCCCTAGGCCGCGTGCATTCAATCGAGACGATGGGAACGGTCGACGGACCCGGCATCCGCTTTGTGGTGTTTGTTCAGGGCTGTCCCATGCGCTGTGCGTATTGTCACAATCCCGATACTTGGTCGGTTAGCGGCGGCACCATGGTGACCGTCGAGCACCTTATGGACGAGTTCCAGAGTAACCATGAGTTTTACCGCAGCGGCGGAATTACGGTTTCGGGCGGCGAGCCACTTCTGCAGCCCGAGTTTTTGGCCGACCTGTTCCGTGCAATGCACAACAACCCCGATGGTCGTGTACATACCTGCATGGATAGCTGTGGCTACGCCTTCGACCCTCAGCATCCCGAGAAGTTCGATGCCGTTCTCAACGAGACCGACATGGTGCTGCTCGACATCAAGCATGCCGATCCGGCTGAGCATAAAAAGCTGACCGGCTGCGATCCTGCACGTATCCTGGCGTTTGGCGATGAGCTTGCCCGTCGCAAGATCAAGGTCGTTATCCGCCACGTGGTTGTGCCGGGCATTACCGACACGGTGGAGGAGTGCGAGAAGCTCGGTCGCCTCATCGCTCCATGGCACAACGTGGTGGGCCTGGAAATGCTGCCATATCACACGATGGGTGTCGTCAAGTACGAGCAACTGGGCATTCCCTATAAGCTCGAGGGCGTGCCCCAGATGGATACCGCGCGTATGCCCGAGCTGCGCAATGCCGTTATGGCCGGCATGAAAGAGCGCCGTGCGGAGCTAAAAAACGCCATCGGCTAGCGTGCCATTTTTGCGCCCCAAAGGCACTCATTGGGGACAGACTTAAATGAGCGCCCCTGGGCACCAAGTTGATTGCCAAAGAGCCCCGTCAAGTTGCGGTGGAATAGTTCTTGTTTTTCGGCTTATGCCGCCCAAACAGGAACTATTTCACCGCAACTGCGTTTTGGGTAGAGATGTGCAACAGAATTGGCAAAAATGCATAGAAACGCTTGTGGTTTCTTTAAAGACACCTTAAACGCCGCTGAATATCTTTGGAAAGAAATGCCTGCTCGGTATCATGCTGCTCGTATATAAACGGTAGCAGTCAGGAGACCACGTGCGAAACATCGCATCGCGGGACGAGTATGTGCCGCAGCATGGCAGCAGATATAAGACGAAGGACACGTCTTCGCGTGGCCTTGCCGACACTCGCATCCGCGTGAGGAAGATTGCCGCCATTGGGATGCTAACGTCGGCGGTTATTATCCTCGGAATTACCGCCAAAACCTACGCATCGGAGCGAATGGCACATTCAGATGCGTCAACGGTACAGACGCAAAACGAGAAGGTTTCAAAGTCCAAAGCGTCGGCAGATCTCAAGACGAGACTTTCGAAGGCGGACTTCAACGATATCCCTTCGGGTGATACCGTTCAGACCTTCTCGTTGGTGGATAACAAGACTCCTACCTTGGAGGATGAGAGCCTTGCCTTGCTCCAGGATGCCCTGAGTCGGGCGCAGGAGCTAGGCGATGTGGGTGTGGTGTTCTACGACCTGTCAAGCGGCAAGGGCGTGACGTATAACCCCGATGTCGAGGTTTACGGTGCGAGTAGCTACAAGGCGCTCTATGCGTTGTACATCTGCGAATCTCTGGTCGAGACGGGTCAGGTTTCACTCGATGATTCCCTTGGCACCTATGGTGGCTACAACATGGGTTGGCAGACGGTGCGCGACCTGATCGATGCCGCGGTCGTTAATTCGGACAACGATTCGTTTATTGCGTTACGCGCGGCGTTTGACCGTGTCGGTTACGAGGATTGGATTGTCAGTCTTGGCGTCGATTACGATACCGCACTCGATCCGATGAGTGATTTTCCCACCTATTGCCCGCGAACCTCGGCCAAGTTGTGGCGCGAGATGAGCGAGTATCTGAGCTGTGGCAGTGAGACCTCCCAGTGGTTATCTGAACTGCTGTCATCAACATCGCGCTCATTTATCCGTGATGGCATTGCGGACGACCAAGCCTTGGTGCGCAACAAGGCAGGCTGGATTAGCGAGGATGGTTGCTATTCGACATGCGATGCGGGCCTTATCGACATCGATGGCCGTACCTATGTCATGAGCATCATGACATCGATGCCATGGAGCGACCGCTCGAGCGAGGTTACGGCTGCGATTGCAAAGGCTCTGTTTGATACGCGAGCTGCGCTGGCCTAGCGTGTTCGTTTGACGAGGTCAAACAAAATGCTGGTACCATACCGTGGTTGAGAATTTCGTATAGGTTTGGGGAATGGCATGGCTACCATCGCGATTATCGGTGCACTCGAAAAAGAGATCATGCAGATTAAGGAAGAGTTGAGTAACGTTTGCATGGTACAGGAGGCGGGCTTGAACGTTGTGACCGGCGGGCTCGACGGCCTGTCGATTGTCGCCACGACGGCGGGTATGGGCACGGTAAACGCTGCCGCCGCAACACAGCACCTCATTAGCAAGTATGCTCCACAGGCAGTTGTGCTTTCGGGTATCGCGGGCGGTTTGAACCCCAAGCTCCATATCGACGACGTGGTCATCGGCAAACGCTTGCGCTATCTGGATACCGATACCGCGCTTATCGCCGAGTCTGCACCGGGGCTCGAGGAGTTTGACTCGACGCCTGCTCTGGTCGATATTGCTGCCGATGTGCTTTCTGAGCGTGGCTTTGTCAACGCTTCGACAAATGCAGCCGCCTCGAACGAGGGCACAAAGCAGTTCCTGGTCGGCACGATTGCCACGGGTAACCGCTTTGTGACGGGCGCCGCTATGCGCAACGACGCTATCGAGGCGACGCATGCCGATTGCGTCGGCATGGAGGGCGCGGCAATTGCCCATATCGCAACCAAAAATGGTGTCGATTGCCTGGTGCTGCGCGCTATCAGCGATAATTGTGACGAGGCGTACGATGCGATTTGCGACCGCGAGTTCGACCTGTTCGAGTATGCCCGTACCGCGAGTGGCATTACGCTCGATATTGTTCGCCGTATCGCTGCTATCTATTAGCGCGCTCTTTTGTAAGAACCTACGACCAAGGAGTGTCCATGGCCGATTCCATTAACTACCAGCTTGCCAAGTTCGTCGCCAGCTATGGCAAGGTTTCGCAGATTCCCGAGTCCACCTGCCCCGAGGTGAGCTTCGTCGGCCGCTCCAACGTGGGCAAGTCGTCGATCATGAACAAGCTTTTTGGCCGCAAGAACCTGGTCAAGGTTTCGAGCACGCCGGGCAAGACGAGCAACATCAACTTCTTTGAGGCTGACGACGTGCACTTCGTCGACCTGCCGGGTTACGGTTTCGCCCGCCGTTCCAAGGCCGAGCGCGACCGTTGGGCCGAGCTTATCGGCGACTTCTTCGACTCCGAGCGCAGCTTTAACCTGGTCGTGTCGCTGGTGGATATTCGTCACGACCCGAGCAAGCTCGACCATGACATGATCGACTACCTGCAGGGCAACGAGTTCAACTTTATCGTCTGCCTCACCAAGGCCGACAAGCTCAGCCGCACCCAGCAGGCCCGCCAGGCAGCAGCCATCAAAAAGCAGCTCAACGTCCCGGCCGAGAACGTGATCATCACAAGCTCTCAGACTGGCACCGGCATCGATGAACTCAAAAAGCGCATCGCCGAAGCCTGCCTCTAATCGGGCCGCAACCCTTCAAAAGCTCCCACCTATATCACCCCAGTGATAGTTATTGGTAAACTATCACTGGGGTGATATTTTTGTTTGGAGGTCGATATGGAGCTTTGGCACGGGTCGGAGGTTGTTGTCGAGCATCCGTCGTTGGATAAATGCAGACAATTCAATGACTATGGGTGTGGGTTTTATTGCACGCCACATGAGGAAATGGCAATGGAGTGGGCATGCCGGACTGAGTCCGATGGTATCGCGAATCGATACGAGCTCGATATGGATGGTCTTGCGGTCTTGGACTTGGAGTCCGGGGAGTTTTCAATTCTCAATTGGCTTGCGATTTTGGCTAACAATAGGGAGTTCAATGTTTCGACACCGCTGGCGCGCGAAGGACTTCGCTATCTGCTGGATAACTGCCTGATTGATATTTCTCCCTATGATGTAATTCGAGGTTATCGCGCCGACGATTCCTACTTTTCGTTTGCAAGACAGTTCGTTAACGGCATGATCTCGCTTAGGCAACTGCAACTCATTATGCGTTTGGGCGATTTGGGCATCCAATACGCTCTTATGAGTGAGCGTGCGTTTTCAGCAATCAGATTCCGCGAATGGAGGCAGGCGTTGGGATCTGAGTATTATCCCAAGCGCTTTAAGCGAGAGCAGAACGCGCGGCGCAAGTACCTGGAAACTGTGAATGGATTCGACTCTGAGGGTGTCTACATTAGGGATTTAATGACAGGGAGGATTGATTTAAATGATCCAAGAGTTAACGGATTGTGGGCCGAGTAGGACATACCCCGTCTACTACCTCGAGGATGCAATGAACAACCTCGGCGACTGCTTCGACTATGCCGTGAACGACTATGGAGCGGAAGGGTCCGAGGTCGCTGAACTCTTTTGCCTGAGCGGCGTAGCCCGTGAGTTTGAGCGTGGCAACGCATGGGTCGTATCGGGAAAATCGGGCGTTGAGCTATTCGCGCTTATCGCCGAAAGGTCGGGTTATCAAAACGGGCCTATACCGGACTGCACCTATCGATTTGAGAAGACGCCGGAATATTGGGCGGGCTGGATGCTGGCATACCTGCAGTGGCGCCTAGGAGAGTCTTTCGAGGATCTGCTGCATGTCGTTCCGTTTGACGCATTGCGCAACCTGTACTACCCCTGGCATGAAGCCTCAGAGGAACGTGTGGCGAGTCTTGTTTGCGATATGGCGAAGAAAACACCTCGTCAAACCAAGCTAGCACTAGCAAGAAAGAGACTTAAGAAAACCCAACAAGAATTGGCATACGAATCGGGTGTATCACTCCGCTCAATCCAAATGTACGAGCAGCGCCAGCGAAACATCAACGAAGCCTCGGTAGCAACCGTAAAAGCTATAGCAAAAGCCCTTCACTGCAACATCGAAGATCTCCTAGAACCAGTCTTCGAATACAAAGAAACCAGCGCCGCCTAAAGGGGATTCTGGCCACTGATTGCTCAACTTGTGGTTCACCAAGGGCAATTTGAGCAGCGAAGCCGGCTGTCTCGTTGGAGCGTGCAGGCCTTGTTGATATTTAAATCCGCTTTCATATTGAATTGCCCCGCCAAGCTAAAGTGCTCGGCGGGGCAATTTTCGATTGACGATGCTGCCAGGGGTTGAGTTTTAATATATCGCGAGTAAGAGGCGTCTGAATTTAGTAATCAAAGAGAATTATTCAATTCGAGCGCTTAGCCAGTACTCTCCATTCGAAGCTACGATTGCATACGTAATTCCATTTTTGACAGTTGGCGTATCTACGCAGGCAGCACCAACTTCCTTGGCGTCTGAAAACGAAAGTGTTGGATCGATTGCTTGTATAGTTGCCAATGCTGTCGCCGCGGCATAGTCGGAGTTTTCGAAGTACATGACTATGTTTTTGAAGCAGTTTTCGGATCCAAGATAGCTGAGTAGCACCGGGTTACTCGAGTCCGAAAAGAAGCCTCCAATACCGGCAATCTTTGAACCGTTTTTGATCTGAAGTTCGAGCCCCATGCCGCTATCGTCTAGTTCGTAATCCGCATTCATGCTGCTGCAATTGGGGATATCGGAGAATTCCTCGTTAAGTCGATCAATAAAGCCTTTTGGGGAAATTGAAAACGTTCCGTCGCCAAGAAAAGATGTGATTTCCTTCTCGTTGCGGGTGTCAACGACCTCTCCGCATCTCTCGCATTCTCGTATTTCCTTCGAAGTGGCATCTACGTAGTCGACTTCTTTGGTCCACGAGCCCGGTTGGTGTCCGAGTGGCTCCCCTTTCGTTTCGCCGCAACGCTGGCAGGTCTTCGGTGCCGTACAAGTTGCTTCTTCCCATTCGTGCCCGAGAGGTTCTCCCTCGGTTTTGCCGCAACTTTTGCATACACGAGGGCTAGTGCAGGTTGCATTGGCCCATAGCTTGTGAGCGCAAAACAACTGAGGAAACAGTATGGGCAAACTGAAGATGATGACAACTGCCACGGCAGCTGCGATTGCCGCTCGTTTTTTATTGCCTAATTTATGAATGGCCCGCGTTAGAAGTGAGTCGTTTTCTTCATTTTTGCGTGCGCCGTCATCTTCGTTTGATGGCGGAATTTCAGAGGAGGGGGTGTCGCTAGCACCATCAGAAAACTGCTCGGCTTTGAAATCTGGCTTCCGCTCGTCGGACTCGCTGAGCGCCTTTTCCTCGTCGGGCTCCTTCATCTCGTCATTCATGTTTATCGAGGCTCCTTCCTAGCTATGAATCTGCGATGGGCATTTTTGATAAGCGGAATGGCTGGTGACATAAATATATCCCAGTTTGGGATATATCAAAATGGAATATAGCGTAAACGGCATGAACGTTGATGCTAACAGGACATGCGGAAAATGCCTTTCCCAGATTCGTCGGGAGCAAGGTATCACTCAGGTTGAACTCGCAAAGAAACTGGGGGTACCTCAGTCGTTCATCTCAAAGGTCGAGACCGGGGAACGCAGCCTTAGGGTTTATGAGCAGTTTGTCTATGCGGATGCACTCGGAATTACTGTTGAGACGCTAGTACGTAAACTTGGGGCTGTTTTGAGTAGCGAAGATAATTAGATGACGCCACGCATCGATCATCAATTAGAAATTAAAACAGAGGTATAGGGCGAATGAGATGTTGGGAAGTGCGCCTTTATCAAATAGAAGCAAAAAAATCAGCCCGGCGCTTTTACGGAGTGTAGGTCCCTGTAGCCGCCGTCAGCGAAGCTAACGTAGGGGAGGCCAGGGGCTTTGCCCCCAAATCTTTCCGCAGGACGGCAGGACCCCCGCCGCACGAAGTGCGCAGCGGGGGTCCTGCCATGTCCGAGGACGATTTGGGGGCAAAGCCCCTGGCCTCCCCGGCGAGTATACGGGACGGCGACTACAGGTATTCGATCTGGGCGCCTTCCGTGTCGCATGTCAGAATATGCGTATCACACTTAGGGAACTGCTCGCGCAGCTTGACCTGCAGGAACTTTGCCACGATGGTGTCGTCGGTCACAGCCATAAGGGTCGAGCCCGATCCGCTGATCCAGATGGTCTTGGCGCCGCCGTTAAGGCAGGTGTCGCGCACGGCGTTGTAGTCGGGAATCAGACGGCGACGATAGGGTTCCTGGATGCGGTCGTCATTGGCGGCGGCAATCAAGTCGAGGTTGCCGGACTCAAGACCGCGCGTCATGCCGGCGATGCGACCCATCTGCCATACGGCGGTGGAGAGCGGAACCTCCTGCGGCACGACCTTGCGCGCCTCGCTCGTATGCACCTCGTAGGGCGGAATCACGGTAATAAAACGCAAGCGATCGCTCACCTCGGAGCGCAGGCACTGGGGGAGCGAATCGGTCGGCGTAAAGGAGCAGACGGCACCGCCCAGGATAGCGGGGGCGACGTTATCGGGATGGCCCTCGACCTCGGTGGCAATGCGGACGAGCTCGGCACGGTCGACGGTGTGGCCTGTCAGCGCGGCGGCGGCCATAATGCCGGCGACGACACAGGTGGAGCTGGAGCCCAGGCCGCGGGCGACGGGAACGTCAGTCTGAATGTCGATGGCGACGGGGAAGGCCGGCTCGCCCCATGCGGCCAGTGCATCGACAAAGCTAACGTAGACCAGGTTGTTCTCGTTTTGGAATTCCTCGGGGCAGCCCGTGATGGTGAGCTTGTCGGCGCGCTCGAAGGTGAAGTGCGAGTAGAGGCTGACGGCCATGCCGAGGGTGTCGTAGCCAATGCCTAGGTTCGCGCTGGTGGCGGGGACGGTGATTTTGATCATGGGAATCTCCTGGGCGGTCTGCCTGTTTAGTTCGCTGCTCGGGCAGTCCTGGCTCGCTCGGAAAGCACATTAAGTGCTTTCCGGCTCGTGCGGAACTCGCGACGAACTAAACAGGCAGACCCGCATGTCAGCTCGTCATTATCCCGGTGAGTATCTGATAAAAGAAGGTGCGCCGGCTTTCGCCGGCGCCTAGTAAGGGTTTAGTTGGTAGCCATCTTTTTTGCAGCCTGCTCTACGTAGTTGGCCATCTCATCGACGTCGCAGACGTCTTCGAAGCGGACGGGCTTGGACTCGAGCTCGGCGAGCTGGACCGGGGCAACCGTGTTGGTTGCCTGCTCGAGCACGCGCATAGCCTCAAAGTCGTCCTCGGGAACGTCGAGGCCCAGGGCGTCGCAGCAGGCGCGCGGGAACTTGTAGGGGCTGGCGGTCGAAAGCAGCACGCGGGCCTTGGCGCCCTCGGTGGGAGCGACCTTTTCGAAGACGTGATAGCCGCAAGCGGTGTGCGGGTCGATCACGTAGCCGTTCGCGTC
>JAXIZX010000044.1:0-2668 GCA_036303765.1 Collinsella sp.
ACCTGGGCCTTAACGACGATTCCGTTCAGGGCCTTATCGCCCAGACGCAAAACCCGCGCTTTGCCTGGGATAGCTACCGCCGGTTTATCCAGATGTTCTCCAACGTCGTCATGGGCGTCGACGCCGACCTGTTCGAGAACGCTCTGACCCAGGCACGCCTGGTCGCCGGCGTTCGCGTCGATTCCGAGCTTTCGGCCGAGGACCTGCAGGAGCTCGTCGAGACCTTCAAGGGCCTCTTCTCCGAGAACGTCGAGGCCGCCCTGTACCCCGAGCTCGAGGTTGTCGATGGCAAGCCTGTCTTCCCTCACGACCCGGAGCTCCAGTTGCGCCTTGCCATCCAAGCCGTCTTTGGCAGCTGGATGAACGAGCGTGCGTGCATCTACCGCAAGCAGCATGCTATCTCCGACGAGCTCGGTACCGCCGTCAACGTGCAGGCCATGGCTTTTGGTAATAAGGGCGAGACCTCCGCCACCGGCGTTGCCTTTACGCGCAACCCGGCCGACGGCACTAAGGAGTTCTACGGCGACTTTCTGGTGAACGCCCAGGGCGAGGACGTTGTCGCCGGCATCCGCAACACCGAGCCCATCGCCGACCTCAAGACCACCCCGGGCCTCGAGTCTGCAGGTGAGGAGCTCGAGCGCGTGTTCCTGACGCTCGAGGATCACTATCGCGATATGTGCGATATCGAGTTCACCATCGAGCAGGGTAAGCTCTGGATGCTCCAGACTCGCGTGGGTAAGCGCACCGCTACCGCCGCCCTGCGTATCGCCATCGAGATGGTCGAGGAGGGCCTGATCACCCGTGAGGAGGCCGTGAGCCGCATCGACCCCGCACAGCTCGACCAGCTCCTGCACCCGCAGTTCGACGCCTCAAAGAAGTACGAGGCGCTGGCCAGCGGTCTGAACGCCAGCCCCGGTGCCGCCGTGGGCGAGGTCGTGTTCTCGAGCGATGACGCCGTTGCACGTTCCGCCGAGGGGCATAAAGTCATTTTGGTTCGCTGGGAGACCAACCCCGACGACCTGAAGGGCATGGTCGCCGCCGAGGGCATCCTGACCAGCCACGGTGGCAAGACGAGCCATGCCGCCGTTATCGCCCGCGGCATGGGTACGCCCTGCGTCTGCGGCGTTGAGCGCTTCCATATCGACGCCGCCGAGAAGGTCGTGCGCATCGAGGGCAGTGACCGCGTGCTGCACGAGGGCGACGTCATCTCCATCGACGGTACCCAGGGTATCGTCGTCGACGGCGCCGTTGATCTGGTCTCGGCCGAGCTCACCGGCGATCTGGACACTATCCTGTCCTGGGCCGACGAGATTCGTCTGGACGAGACCGGCGGCCACGCCAACCATGTGCGCGTCAACGCCGACAACCCCGAGGATGCCACGCTCGCACTCGAGTTTGGCGCCGAGGCCATCGGCCTGTGCCGCACCGAGCACATGTTCCTGGGCGACCGCAAGAACATCATCCAGAGCTTTATCCTGTCTGACGATGAGGCCGTGAAGCAGCAGGCCCTGGCCGACCTGCTCAAGGTTCAGACGGAGGACTTCCTGGCGATGTTCAAGACCATGTCCGGTCGCGACGTGGTCGTCCGCCTGCTCGATCCGCCGCTTCATGAGTTCTTGGATAATCCTCGCGAGCTCGAGGTCGCCATCACCAAGAAGGAAGCCGCTGGCGCCAACGAGGAAGAGCTTGCCGCCCTGCGCACCCGTCTGCGTCGTATTGACGGCATGGTCGAGTCCAACCCGATGCTCGGCCTGCGCGGTGTGCGCCTGTCCGTCGTCTTTAGCGATCTGCCGCTCATGCAGGTTCGCGCCGTCGCTACGGCTGCTGCCCGTCTTATCAAGGAAGGCGTCGATCCGCGCCCCGAGATCATGGTTCCGCTCGTTTCCATCACGGCCGAGCATGTCCAGACCCGCGAGGTTATCGAGCGCGTAATCGCCGAGGTTTCCGACGAAGAGGGCGTCGAGCTCAATATTCCCGTGGGCACGATGCTCGAGCTGCCGCGTGCCTGCATGGTCGCTGACGAGATCGCCCATCATGCCGACTTCTTCTGCTTCGGCACCAACGACCTCACCCAGACCACCTTCGGCTTCTCCCGCGACGATGCCGAGGCCAAGTTCATCCCGCTGTACATGCACAAGAAGATCTTGAAGGACAACCCCTTCGAGACCATCGACTTGGCGGTGCTGGAGCTCGTGCGCATGGCCGTCGAGAAAGGTCGTGCCACCAACCCCGACATGCACTTTGGCGTGTGCGGCGAGCACGGCGGCGACCCCAAGTCCATCAAGGACCTGTTTAACGTGGCCGACGTGGACTACGTGTCCTGCTCGCCCTACCGCGTGCCCCTCGCACGCCTGGCTGCCGCTCAGGCCAAGCTCGAGGCCAAGCGTTCTGCCTAACGTTTTGGGTTTAGACGCCTAGCGTAGTCCCCTTCATGTCGCCCGTCTCATTCGTGAGACGGGCGGTTATCATGTGCGGGTTTTGTCTTTTTGTCTGCGTAAAAAAATGTTCTTGCAGCAGAAACCCGCGCGTGTATACTCGAATACGTTTGTTCAACTACGTGCCGGCCAGAGTGGTACGGCACCTCTAGAAGAGTAAGGAATTGCACATGGATTACATCCGCGCAATCGAGCGTCAGCAGATCCGCGAGGACATTCCTCAGGTTCGCGTC
>JAXIZX010000045.1:0-3189 GCA_036303765.1 Collinsella sp.
AGCATGCTGTCGGGGAGCTTGGTGCCGAGCGTTCCGTCGGCACGCTGAACGATCTCGAGGGGCATAAAGGTGCCACCCCATAGGTAAGAGCTGGGGTCGCCGCCCTCGTCACGCGTAGGAACCCAACCAAAGAGAACGCGGCGCTCACCATCAAATGCGGTACGCGCGGCATAGTACGCGCGGCCATCGAAGGAATCGTCCGCAGGAGTGATCCAAGGACCGTTGATAGAGCGAGACATGCGGTAACGGGTCTTGTTGCCATCACTGTACTCGGAGAACACCAGATACCACCAGTCGCCCATCTTAAAGAGATCAGGCATCTCGAACATGGTGTACAGGCCCGGATTCCACCAGTCGCCCTGGAACTCCCAGGTATCCAGGTCCTTGGAGGTGAACTTGACCAGACGACCGGTCATCAGACGCTTGTCCTCGCCCACACGCGTGCCGAGGATGAGCATGTACTCTTCGTTCTCCTCATCCCAAAGCACAAAGGGATCGCGCCAGTTGCGGTCATCGTAACCCTCCTGGGGCGGAAGCAGCGTCTCGGCGATGTTCTTCTCCCACTTGACGGCGTCGTCACTCGTTGCGTGAAGAAGAACCTGCTTCATCAAGCGTGCCTTGACCTTATCGCGATTGCAACCAGTGTAGAGCGCATGGTACTTGTCGCCCACCTTAAACACCGTGCCGGCATAAACATACTGGTCGACTTCCTCGTCGCCGCCACGCTCAAGGCTCTCGCCAAAGTCTTTGTAATTGACGAAGTCCTTGGTTGTCGCGAGTGCCCAGCCAAACGGCTCTCCGAAAGGTCCGGGGTTTCGCGTGTCACGCTGATGATAGAGATAGAACGTGCCGTCCTCGCCGTACGGCATGATGTCGCCCACCCAAATTCCCTCAGGCTGGTAATACACCTTGTGCATCCGAGACTTCCTTCCCACGTGATACTAACTCGGTACAACTGCAAGATATGTCAATCGTTTTCATATGTCAAACGTTTTCACACCAATACGTCTTTTCGCAGTTCCAGTCGTCGGCAAACGGTTGACATATGCCGGCGAACGGTCATCAGAGGTGTTTGAGGAATTCTTTTGGCACGGGATGAACTACGCGGTTTTACCCTCAATGAGTTCAACGGGGAGCTTGATATTCGATTCGGGCTTTTCGCCGTTAATAAGAGCAATGATGGATTGCGCCGCGAGCTCTCCGATGCGATCGATATCTTGGCGTACGGTTGTTAAGTCAGGCATAAACGTCATAGTGCGGCGGGCGCCATCCGCGCCCACGACCTTAATATCGTCCGGAGCGCTCAAGCCGCGCTGCTTCATCACGTTAAGACAGATGGCCGCCATCGTGTCGTCTCCCGCAAAGATGCCGTCAATATCGGGGTTCTCATCGAGGATCTTCGCAACGACCGCGCTCTTTTCGTCGTCGGGCTTAACGAACTCAACCTCACGGACAAGCGCGGGCAAACCGGCCTGCTCAACAACATCGAGGTAGGCATCGGTACGCTTATTGGCAGGCATGCGCATGCGGCTATTGCTGCGCAGGCACAGGATGCGTGAACATCCGTCATCGATCAGGCGACGCGTGGCAAGTTCGCCGATGCTATAGCTGTCGCTCGCAATCTGAACAGAGGCTTCGCCAAGGTCGCAGTCGATACCAACCAGACTCAAGCCCATCTCGGCATACGCCTCGGCACCGATATTAAGCGAGTTGACGATGACGCCATCAACCATATTGCGTCGAAGCATGTCGATATAAGAGCGCTCAAGCTCGGGTCGATTGGCGCTATTGCACAGCAGCATCTTAAAACCGTTTTCGGCCAGGGTATGCTCAATGACTTGAACCACTTGGGCATGAAACGGACTGCTGACATAGGGGACGATCATACCGATAAGATTCAGGCGACCGTTGAGCATGGCACGGGCGATATCGTTGGGCGTATAGTTGATGCGCTTCATCGCGGCATGGACCTTATCGCGGGTCTCTTGGCTAATATAGCCGCGATTATTAAGCACGCGAGATACCGTAGTAGGCGAAACCCCCGCCACCGCCGCAACTTCCTTGATGCCAGGCTTAGCCGTATCCTTAGAACGAGCACTCTCGCGAGCCATAGCACCCTCCCCCATCAACATGTCATACGTTTACATACGAACAAAGCATACCCCAACAAGAGCGGGAAGACGGTAACAGTACAAGTAAGTAAACGACTCATCCAAATAATTAGGAGAGTTCCGCCTAAAGGGTGACTCCAAAGGACCCCACATGGCCGGTTTTGGGTTATTTTCCAAAACATCCCGCAGGACGCAAAGGGCTCCGCCGCGCGAAGCGCGCAGCGGAGCCCTTTGCATGTCCGAGGACGTTTTGGAAAGTAACCCAAGACGGCCCGGCGATCCTGCGGGAGTTAAACCCTTTTAGAACTTGTTGTGGAAGGTACGCGCAATGACCTCGTCCTGCTGCTCCTTGGTGAGCGTGTGGAAGTTCACGGCATAGCCGGAAACGCGGATGGTCAGCTGCGGGTACTTCTCGGGGTGAGCCTGAGCGTCGAGCAGCGTCTCACGGTTGAAGACGTTGATGTTCAGGTGGTGGCCACCCTTCTCGGCGTAAGCGTCGAGCATGTGGACCAGGTTATCGGCCTGAGTCTCGGAAACTTCAGAAACCTTCATAATGTGTCTCCTTCGATTGATAGGCGCCGGCCGAAACCTGCGCGCTAATCAGTAATCGTTATTGTTAGTATAGCACTAACAATAGTTACTCGCCCAGCTGATCAAGGTCGATATCGCCAAAGAACACCTGGTCCTCCTTGCCGAGCGCACTCGGGATGATGGAGAAGGTGTTGGAAATGCCGTCCTGAGCATCGCGGAACGGGAGCTTGGAAACCGAAGACAGCGAAGCGATGGCGCCGTGGCTATCGCGCTTGTGCATGGGGTTAGCACCCGGGGCGAACGGCTGGCCAGCCTTGCGGCCGTCGGGGGTGGAGCCGGTCTTCTTGCCGTACACGACGTTGGAAGTAATGGTCAGAACCGAGGTCGTGGGCACGGAGTTGCGGTAGGTGTCGTTCATGCGGATGTACTCCATGAACTGGTGCACAACGTCGTGAGCGATCTGGTCGACGCGGTCGTCGTCGTTACCGTACTTGGGGAACTCGCCCTCGGTCTCGAAGTCGACGATGATGCCGTTCTCATCACGGAC
>JAXIZX010000046.1:0-8654 GCA_036303765.1 Collinsella sp.
CGATCGGGTGAAAGATGGTAACCGCCAAACGACGTGGCGGTAGGATATCCGTGACAAACGATTGCCGCGAACTCGTCGTCGAGCCACACCCAGCCTTGATCAAAGTTGAGCCATGGGCCGCCCGGTTTGGTGGGGCCGGGGCGCTCCTGGTTCATGCAGTAGGCAATCGAGGTGTCTTGAGCTTCATACTTGCCGATGAAGAAGGGTCCACAATCATCGCTAATAGTGCGGAAGCCGAGCTGGTCGTAGCCATCGACGGCAAATGCGGCTCCCGGTGCCAGGCAGCCGAAAAGCAGGAAGAGGAGCAGGAGCAGCGGACCTGTTGCGATTGCGCTGTGGACAGAGTGCGTGGGTGCGTTGGACATGGCTGCTCCTTATCCCTCGTGCGCCGCACGGGGAGACTGCGACGCGTAGGATGAGGCTACCCCCGAGGTTCATGCGGGTAAGTACCGGAGCCTGACCAAAAGCTTGCCCGATTTCTGACAAATCGAGCTCAAATACAACAATCAGATAAAAGTGCAGGTAGAAGATGGTAAGAAAAGAAAGACAAAGGTCCTCATCTCCACAATTGGCGCGGTTTTCAAATGATTCTCCACAGCTAAAACAAGCATCACCACCCTTGTATCGAACAAGACAACCGCGTTATACTAGCCAACGCACAAGCGGGCATCGCCAAGTGGTAAGGCATCAGCTTCCCAAGCTGACACTCGCGGGTTCGAGTCCCGTTGCCCGCTCCAGTAAAAAGCACAAGCACGGCAGCGTTACGTTGCCGTGCTTTTTACTACCAAGCGCCGGGACTCGAACCCGCCAGGGTGCGAGCGTTAAGCGAACGCGAAGCGTTTGTAGCGAGCAGGCGAAGGCGCCGACAGGCGCCTGAAGCCGGTGCGGATTTGCGAAGCAAATACGCGGACGTCCCGTTGTCCGCTCCATGGAGCACAGAAGACCTCGGGACGGCCAATTCAACAAAGTCTTCCCCATCGTCTCCGTGAATCCGAGGAGATCGCCGCAGCCGGTGCGCGTCCGCGACGCGGGCGCGCGGACGTCCCGTTGCTCGCTCCATCGAGTACGGGGGACCTCGGGAACGTCGGGTCCAACCCGCTGTGCCCGTGCGTGTGCGCGGACCGGGTCTGCCGACCGCAGCCGGTGCGGATTTGCGAAGCAAATACGCGGATGTCCCCATGGCTGCTCTTGCGGCAAAATGTTAGGTTAATGCCTGCTGCCCATACTTGCACCTGCGCACGGTACAATGGTTGGGTTACGACCAACGTGCCAATAACCAAAAAGGAGCCGCTATGATCGATCGCTATACCCGCCCGGAGATGGGACACATCTTCTCCCTCGAGAACAAGTACGCCATTTGGCAGGAGATTGAGGTCTTGGCCTGCGAGGCCCAGGCGGAGCTCGGCAAGATCGGTATTTCCAAAGACGAGGCCCAGTGGATCCGCGACCATGCCAACTTTGAGAAGGCGAAGGTCGATGAGATCGAGGAAGTCACGCGCCACGACGTCATTGCCTTTCTGACCAACATGAAGGAATACATCGATGCCGATGTTCCCGAGGACGACCCCAAGCCCAGCCGCTGGGTTCACTATGGCATGACCAGCTCCGATCTGGGCGACACGGCCCTGTGCTACCAGCTCACCCAGGCCTGCGACCTGATCATCGAGGACGTCAAAAAACTCGGCGAGATCTGCAAGCGTCGCGCCTTTGAGGAGCGCAACACGCTCTGCGCCGGCCGTACTCATGGCATCCATGCCGAGCCGATGACCTTTGGCATGAAGTTTGGCTCTTGGGCCTGGGAGCTCAAGCGCGATCTGGACCGTCTTGAGGATGCCCGCAAGAACGTTGCCTTTGGTGCCATCTCGGGCGCTGTCGGCACGTACAGCTCCATCGAGCCGTTCGTCGAGGAGTATGTCTGCGAGCACCTGGGCCTGGTTCACGACCCGCTGTCCACGCAGGTTATCAGCCGCGACCATCACGCCTATCTCGCCGGCGTTCTCGCCACCACCGCAGCCACCTGCGAGCGCATCGCGACCGAGGTCCGCAATCTGCAGAAGACTGATACGCTCGAGGCCGAGGAGCCGTTCCGTAAGGGCCAAAAGGGCAGCTCCGCCATGCCGCACAAGCGCAATCCCATCACCATGGAGAAGGTCTGCGGTCTGTCGCGCGTCGTGAAGTCCAACGCTCAGGTCGCCTTCGATAACGTCGCCCTGTGGCACGAGCGTGACATTTCGCACTCCTCTGCCGAGCGTGTCGCCCAGGCCGATAGCTTCATCGCACTCGACCACATGTTCCAGTGCCTCATCCGCGTTATCGACGGCCTGCAGCTGTACCCTGCCCGCATGATGGCCAACCTCAATAAGACCCGCGGCCTCATCTTCTCTTCCAAGGTACTGCTCGCCCTCGTCGACACGGGCATCACCCGCGAGGACGCGTACGCCATTGTGCAGGAGAACGCTATGGCAACCTGGCACGAGGTACAGGATTGTGTCTCCGGCCCCACCTTTAAGGAGCGTCTCGAGGCCGACCCGCGCTGCACCGTCAGTCAGGAGAAGCTCGACGAGATCTTTGATCCGTGGGACTTCCTCACCCGTATCGACACGGTCTTTGATCGTCTGGAGCAGCTGAGCTTCGAGTAGGTTCGGGCATAACGTTAGCTTTTTAGGGCGCTTTGCTGGTAATGTGTGTTGCCGGCAAAGCGCCTCGTTGCATTTAGGGAAAGACGGGGATAATAGTCGTCTCGAATAACATTCTGAGAGGGGATCGCATGATTTCGTTTGATTACAAGCCTCAGGGCGTGTGTGCTCGCAATATTCACCTTGATCTTTCCGATGACGGCAACAAGGTGATGGGCGTTGAGTTTACCGGCGGCTGCGACGGCAATCTCAAGGCTATCTCCAAGCTGGTCGAGGGCGCTCCTGCCGATCGCGTAATCGAGGTTCTCGCCGGTAATACCTGCGGTATGAAAAAGACCTCCTGCGCCGACCAGCTTACACGCGCTATCGAGGCCGCTCGCACCGAGATCGCCTAATGGGTATCGCCGATCACATCAAGAACGGAATATCGCGTCGCGGCTTTGTACTCGGTGGGGCTGCCGCGGGCGCTGCCACGGTGCTTGCCGGATGCTCGAAAAAAACGGGCACCAGCGATGATGCCGCCGGCGAGCCGCAGGTTATCAAGGACGATTCCAAGATCATCTCGATTACGGATGAGTACGAGGCAGTCGACATCGATCTTGAGCCGGCGGCGTCGTGGACGCTGCCTCTGGGTACGCTGCTGTACTACTGCGACGGCGATTACGCCGCGGCGATGATGGCGCCCGCATCGGCGCTGCACGCCAACACACTCGGTGTGCTCAACCTGGGTGATGGCTCGCTTACCACATTAATCGAGGATCCTATCGAGGGCACGGGATATGCATTCTACGATGTCCGTGCCGGCGACGGCGTATTCGCGTGGGTTGAGATGAACTTTGCCAATTCATCGTGGAAGCTCTACGCTCAAAATCTGTCGGGCGCTTCGCTCTCTGGCGACGTGGTTGAGCTCGATCGAGGTGGCAAGGACTATGATCCGCCCCTGTTTACGGCGTTCGGGTCATCGGTCATCTGGTATAAAATGCCTTCGGCAGGCGGCAATAAAACGAGTAGTGATTCGTTTTGCTATCGTCGCTCGCTTGATGAATCCAAGGCCGAGGTAATTTGGAAATCGACGGGCCGCTTTGCATCGGCCCCGCGCGCGAGCGACGGCATTTTGACCATCTCGCCGCGTGTCCGCAACGACGAGGGCGTCTACTACGGCATAACGGCAATCGATCTGACCGACGGCAACAACACCAAGCGTGCCCAGTTGGTCCTCCCTTCGTCAGTTTCGCCTTTCGAGGCCGTATATATGGGCGATACCTTCGTGTTTTCTATCGAGGCGGCCTATAGTGGCGTGGGCAGCCTGGGCAATATGGGCACGTATATCGGTAATGAGGGAGGGCCGTACCTCTTCCTGTCACGCGAGCCGCTCGCATGTGCGGCTGGCAAGAAGAATAAATACCTTGTTAAGGTACAGGCGTCGCATTTCCTGATCGACACCTCTGCCAAGACCTATGGCTCGCTGCTGTCGCCCGACCGCGCTTTGGAGTATGGCGATTATCCAGCTACGGCGGGAAAATCGGACTCATTCCTTACGTACGCCACGGTGCGCAACAGCCAGGGTATACCAGAGACGGTCACTGCACGCCTATTCTCTCTTTAAGCTTAGAGGGGTTAAAAAGGCGCCAACAGGGGAATAAACGCGTTGTAATTGTGAGTACCGCCCGCCGAGCTGCCGCGTCATAGCGGCATCTGGCGGGCTCAGGTGCGTTAAAATGGGCTTGTTCTTAGCTAATTGAGACAGGGGGGCCGTGTTATGGCTTCAGATGCAAAAAAGATTCTGCTGGTCGAGGATGAGAAGGCAATCCGTGACGCCGTCGCTGCCTATCTCGAGCGCGAAGGCTACTGGGTTGTGGGCGTCGGCGATGGCCAGTCCGCGATCGAGGAGTTCGAGAAGCATCAGTTCGACCTGGTCGTGCTCGACCTTATGCTCCCCAAGATCCCCGGCGAGCGCGTTTGCCGCACCATTCGCGATACCTCGGATGTCCCCATCATCATGCTGACGGCTAAGGGCGAGATCGAGGACCGTATTATCGGTCTTGAGCTCGGCGCCGACGACTATCTGATTAAGCCGTTCTCGCCGCGCGAGCTCGTCGCCCGCGTTCGCGCTCTGTTCCGCCGTGCCCATCAGGCCGACGAGCCCGCCGTCGAGGTACTCGACTTCGGCGATCTGGTCATCGATATCTCGGGCCACAAGATCTTGGTCGAGGGCAAGGAAGTCGATCTGACGGCTTCCGAGTTCAAGCTGCTCACCACGCTTGCCCGCCATCCCGGCCGTGTGTATAACCGCATGGAGCTGGTCGAGAAAGTGCTCGGGTATGACTTTGAGGGCTATGAGCGCACCATCGATAGCCACGTGAAGAATCTTCGCGCCAAGCTGGGCGATGATCCCAAGAAGCCCAAGTGGCTCTACACCGTCCATGGTGTCGGCTATCGCTTCGAGGCTCCGGCCAAGACCGATAAGCCGGACGAGAAATAGGGAAATCACATATGACACCTGCGCGCTTTGAAATCGGACAAAAGCACAAGCAGGAGAGCGAGGCGGGTTCCAAGGCTAGTTGGAACACGCCTCGTTCCGATTCACGGCCAACGATGAGCTATCCCTCGCGCATGGCACTTGCTTTTGCTCTGACATCGCTCATGACGGTATTGGTGCTGGTGGGCGTTGTCTCTGTTGTGTGGGGCACGGTCTTTTCGGATTACACACGCTCCAATATCGTCGAAATCGCAAATTCCGCTGCCGAGAAGTTGGCGACCTCATATGAGGAAAACGGCTCTTGGACCGCGGGAGAACTGCGCACGGTCGCAACGTCGAGTTTGGTTTCCGACGATCTGGGCATGCAGGTCGTCAATAAAAAGGGTGTGATCGTTTATGACGATTCCTGGCCCTCGGCAAGTGCCACCGCCGATGTACGCGAAAACCAGGCTACGACCGACGGCACGAGCGGCAAGAGGGCATCGCATAGCCCGGTCTCGTCTGCTCCAACCGACTCCGATAGCGTTGCTAACGTCGAGATTGTAACGTCTTCCGGCGAGCATGTCGGACAGGTAAAGCTGTGGGCCATCGGCTCCGACGCTCTGCTCACCAAGGCGGACTCTGCGTTTAGGGAGAAGACCTTTAACGCCATGGCCCTCGCCGCGGTTGTTGCAATCTGCATTTCGGTCGTTATCGGATCGCTCGTGTCGCGCATGCTCACCAAACCGATTCATCGCATCACCAGTACCGCAAAGCAAATTCGTGACGGCGACCTGTCGGCTCGCACGGGGCTGCGCGGTGATGACGAGATCGATCAGCTGGGTGAGACCTTCGATGAGATGGCCACCTCGCTCGAGAAGGATATGAAACACGAGAAGCGCCTGACCTCAGACGTTGCACACGAGCTTCGCACGCCGCTTATGGCCATGCTCGCAACGGTCGAGGCCATGCAGGATGGCGTGTATCCCACCGACGATGAGCATTTGGAGACCGTTGCTTCCGAGACGCGTCGCCTGGCTCGTCTGGTGCAGCAGATGCTCGACCTATCGCGTATGGAAAACAGCACGGCTCCGCTCAATCTAGAACCGGTGGACATGGTTCCGTTCGTGCGATCGATTGTGAACGGCCAGGAGCGTCTGTTTGCCGACCGTGACCTTCGTCTTCGCTTTGCAGATGAAACCCAAGGGCACGACGATGTCGTCGAGGCCGATCCCGACATGATCACGCAATGTGTTATCAACCTCATGAGCAACGCCATGCGCTACACCCCCGAGGGCGGTTGGGTCGTGGTGTCGGTGCTCAGTGACCGCAGGCACGTCAGCATTGCCGTTTCTGATACCGGCATCGGTATTGCCAAGGACGATCTGTCGCGCATTTTCGGGCGGTTTTGGCGCGCCGATGCCAGCCGCGCCCGCGAAGCTGGCGGCCTGGGCGTCGGCCTCGCCGTGACCAAGCAGATCGTCGAGCGTCACCATGGCTACATATCCGTGGAGTCGGAGCTTGGAAAGGGTACGACTTTTACAATTCATCTGCCCCGCGAGCACACGGCGGACGCGGCATCTACTACAATGGAGCACTAGCTTTTCGCTATTCGGTGAAGGAGGGGCCGCGTCCCTGCCGCTCCGAGTTTGCGAAAACATGCGGGAAAGAACCCGCATTTCTGTCGTATTTAGGTAAGGAGTGACTCACGTGACAACGATGGAGCGTCGTCCGGATTCCCGTGGCAAGGTTCGTGATATTTACGATGCCGGTGAAAACCTGCTGATGGTCGCCACCGACCGCATTTCTGCGTTCGACTTCATTCTTCCCGACGAGATTCCGTTTAAGGGAGAGGTGCTCAATCGCATCTCGGCATTCTGGTTCGATAAGTTTGCCGACATCGTTCCCAACCATCTCGTTTCCATCGACCCGGCGGATTTCCCCGAGGAGTTTGCTGAGTATCGTGACTACCTCGCTGGCCGCGCCATGCTGGTTAAGAAGGCCCAGACGATTCCTATCGAGTGCATCGTCCGCGGCTATCTGACCGGTTCGGGCAAGAAGACCTACGACGAGAACGGCACCGTCTGCGGCATCCAGCTGCCTGAGGGCCTGACCGAGGCTTCCAAGCTTCCCGAGCCGTTGTTCACGCCGTCCACGAAGGCCGAGATCGGTGACCACGACGAGAACATCTCGTTCGAGCGTTGCTGCGAGATCGTGGGCGAGGACATCGCCACGCAGATTCGTGACCTTTCCCTCAAGATCTACAAGGCCGCTGCCGAGTACGCCGCGACCCGTGGCATCATCATTGCCGACACCAAGTTCGAGTTTGGTGTCATCGATGGCAAGGTCACGCTGATCGACGAGTGCCTCACGCCCGACTCCAGCCGTTTCTGGCCTGCTGCCAGCTACGAGGAGGGCAAGATCCAGCCTAGCTACGACAAGCAATTCGTCCGCAATTGGCTCAAGGCCAACTGGGATATGACGGGGGAGACCCCGCACCTGCCCGCCGAGGTCATCGATGGCACGTCCGAGCGCTATCGCGAGGCCTTCCAGATCATCACGGGCTCCCAGTTCACAAGCATGAAGGAGAACGCATAAGTGAGTACCCGTAGCGCCACGAACAAGCGCACGCAATCCCACGAAGTTACCGGGGTTGCGCGCAAGTCTGCCGCATCTGCTAAGCCCGCCCGCCAAGCAGCGAGCTCCGTTCGCGTCGTGCCGGCTTCGTCTAAGGCACGCCGCAAAGAGCTCGAGAAGGGCGAGAACCTCGAGGGCCTCTCTAAAGAGGAGAAGCGCGCCCGCAAGGCTAAGCAGCGCGCCAAGGAGGACCGCATCTATACGGTGTCGAATATCCTCCTCAAGCAGGACGAGGACTACACCAAGCGCCGTCGCATCTGGTGGATTGTGCTCGCCATTGGCATGGTGCTCGTCGTGGCAATTTGGGCCTCGCTGTACTTCGCTCCCGCTGGCATGGTGTCCAGCCCTGTCCAGATGGTCGGCATTGTTTTGTCCTACGTCATCATTTTGGGCGACTTTATCTATGACTTCGCTCGTATTCGTCCCTTGCGCAACATGTACCGCGCGCAGGCCGAGGGCATGTCCGAGAACAAGCTCAACGCTCTTATTGAGCGCGCGGCTGCCGAGGAGGACAAGAAGGACTCCAAGAAGAAGTAGCGTTTGCATACATACTTATCGCTAAGATATAAGGCGCGTCGTTTTTGCGGCGCGCCTTTTTACTGTTCTATAGATAGATGGAGTGGCACATGATTCGAGCTGCCCTGACGGTCGAAGAGGCTCTGGAGGGCATGAAGGCCCTGGAGCCCAAGATTAAAAACTACGCGCGCCTGGTCGTCCGCAAGGGCGTAAACGTCAAGCCCGGCCAGGAGGTCGTCGTTCAGTCTCCGGTCGAGTGCGCGCCGTTTGCGCGCGTGGTGGTCGCGGAGGCCTATGCTGCCGGCGCCGGCCACGTGACGGTCATTTGGGCCGATGATGCCGTGACGAGGCTCACGTACGAGCATGTCGAGAAAAGCTATTTTGAGCAGACGCCCGAGTGGAAGCGC
>JAXIZX010000047.1:0-4463 GCA_036303765.1 Collinsella sp.
CTGACGCTGGCGCTTTCGTTTGGCGCCGTTTCCGCGCCGGCACCCGCCGCTGCCGAGGAGCCCACGCCAGGCGTTGCCTCGGATGCCACCGATATCGATAAGGGTCTCTACACCCAGTAGTCCTTCTCGGGCGTGCTGAGGTCGGTCCAGGGCGTTTCGTTTGTCAACGTGACTACCGAGATGAAGTACTTTACCAAGTACGAGAGCCATGGTAACTACAACCAGGGCTTTTCGTATGGTGACGGCTACAACGCGCTGGGCTATTACCAGTTCGACCGCCGTTGGTCGCTCATTCCGTTTATGAAGCAGGTCTACAACTACAGCCCCGAAAAATACAGCATGCTCAAGGATGCGATTGATCGCGGCAGCGAGATTTCCAACGCGAGCAATGCCATGTACGAGAACGACCAGCTTACCGAGCTGGGCCGTATTGCACAGGAGGCCTTCCAGGGTGCTTATAACACCGATCCTGCTGAGTTTTCGGCTCTGCAGGATGCGTATGCGTACAACTCGTACTATGCGGTGACCGAGGCGTGGCTTAAGAGCGCTCTTGGCATTGACATCTCCGGCCGCGCCGATTGCGTCAAGGGTATGGTGTGGAGCATCACCAACATGTGCGGTACCGGTGGCTGCAGAGACTTCTTCCGCTGGGCGAATCTTTCCAACGATATGTCCGACCGCGAGTTTGCGACGGCGCTCTCCAATAGCGTGGTCAACAATGTCGCCACCAAGTTTTCAAGTCAGCCCCAGTATCATGAGGGCTGGAAGAACCGCTACCGCAACGAGCTGAAGGACTGCTTGGTTTATATCGCCGAGGACGAGGCCGCTGCCGCTGCGACGCCCGTGCAGCCCGAGCCTGCGCCGGCGCCCTCGCCGACACCTGATTCGAATGACGGCTCGAGTGACGATGCCAACGATGACAGGATGGATGCGCCCTCGACCGATGCTGACGGTAATGGCTCTGCTGGTGGCACTACCAACGACGGCTCTACCTCGAACGGCTCCGATTCGAACGGCTCTGCTGCGAGCGATTCGCCTTCAAGCTCTGCCGGCAATACGGACAGCGACGCTTCTGGTTCGACCGACGCTGGCACCTCTAACTCATCTACCGGCTCGAGCGATTCGTCCGTTGACACCGGCTCTAACAACGGCTCCGGCTCTGACACGACCCCTGATTCCGATGCTTCCAAGGACGACTCGAATAAGGCGCCGGACGCTCCCGTTGCTTCGCCGGACAAGAAGCCTTCTTTCTCCGAGCAGCTTGGTTCTACGCTGGGTTCTTCGCTGATGGCTGGCGTCAATAACGGCTCGGCCCAGAACAAGGACAACTCTGATCAGGTTTCCACGGAAAAGACCGAAGCCGCAAAGGGCGACTCCAAGGACAAGGCTTCCGAGAAGGCTGAATCCGATAAGGGTCCTAGCTCTGATGAGAAGGGCGACAAGTCCGGTCAGAAGAAGGACGAGAGCAAGACCGAGGGCGAAAAGAAACAGCCCGAAGACGACGACAAGAGCGGTGCTGACAACCAAGTCCAAGAGCAAAATGACTCCAAGACGGTGACCACTACAACCACGACGACTACAACGACCAAGTCATCTGGCGGTAACATGCCCAAGACGGGCGACCTTATCGTTATGGCGAGCCTTGCCAGTGCAAGCTTGGCCACGCTGGGTGCCACGTCTATTGTGAGTGGCAAGCATAAGCTCGATCAGCAAAAGAAGGCTGCTGGGCAGAACGACTCCGAGGAGTAGTCCCTTTCGGTTGCCCGACAACTAAAGATTCGCAATGGGGGCCGGTGCAGTTGCATCGGGCCCCATTTTGTTGCACAACGATTTGTTATGCCCCCTCAAGGCCTTTGTTCCTACCGTTGCCCGATGCCTTTGCACGGATCCAGCGTTGCACTTGAACTGCTCGCTACAATGGGCTTCGTGCTGCGTTTTAGGGAGAAGTTACGGTGTCTGAACAGGAGTATTGCAACAGTGACGATACTTTTGGCGTACGGCTTGTCAACCATGTCGATGATGCGGTTTTGCCGGTCGGTGTGCATGATTTTGCCGATGCCATTGGTCGTTGCATGCTGGTTGACAAGACCATGTTTATTGCCGATGTGTTGGACTGCGACGCGTCCGTTGTGGTGTGCTGTCGACCCGAGGGTTTTGGCAAGAGCATGAACTTGTCGATGCTCAGGGCTTTTCTGGAGCGTCCGGCGGTCAGTCGCGCTGGTCAGCGTTTGTTTGCCGATGCTCAGATTTGGGATGCAGACGGCGGGCGCTATCGGGATGAGTACGCTTGCTATCCGGTGATATCGCTGGACTTTTCTGGCGCTGCGAGGCGTGGCGCCGCTATTGCCGACGTCGTGCGCGATGCTCTTTCGGGCGAGTGCGCTCGTCTGCTGGCGCTTTTGGAGGCTCCGGATTTAGCTCGAGACAAGGTGCGTCACATCGAACGCGTTGCGCGTGGCGCGGCGAGCGAGGATGAGGTCGCCTCGGTGCTTGGCGTGCTCATAGAGCTGCTGGAGATTGCCTGCGATGAGCAGGTTGTATTGCTCGTTGATGGGTACGATGCGGCGTGGTCTCGCCGTGCGAGCGCGAGGGACGCTTCCGACGCCGATCCGGCAGAACTACTTGACCGTGCGCTGTTTGACGCCATTGCCACTGCGCGCGATTCGTTGCGGCTGACGTGTCTGATGGGGGAGTGTTCCGGTCCCGCCGAAGCGGCGCTTTCTTCGCGCGGCTGCTCGTATTGTCTGACGACGCCGCTGTCGGCGTGGTGTGACCGTTGGTTCGGTTTTTCGGATGCCGAGGTCGAGGCTCTGTTGAATCATGCTGGGCGCGAGGAATACCTGGATGATGCGCGTGAATGGCTCGAGGGATATCGGTTTGGCAGGGCCTATTGCTCGAGTCCAGAGCGTGTGATCGGTTTTCTGGGCCGAGGCTGCACGGCGCCTGTGCGTGCCGATCTGTATGGATATGCCGATTGTCTGAGTAGGGTAGTTGCCGGGTGGAATCTCGACCGCCTTTCGGTCTTGTTTGATTTGCTCGAGGCCTATGGGTGTGCTGAGGTCCCGCTTTGTTTGGGCACTGCAGAGCCAGATGTCTCGCCTGACGATGGCATGTGGACAGCGCTGTATCTGTCCGGTTTTCTCACGACGGATATGACTGAGGAGCCAGAGCATGGCGATCGGCTCCGTGCTTTGCGATTGCCCAATAACGAGCTTCGCCAGGCCTTGCGTCTAGTGATTGTTGAGTGGTTTGAGTGCGCTGCCGAAGACATTCGAGACGTCGATGCGTTTCGCGACGGGCTGTGCCGTGGGAACGAGGATACGGTGAGGCGGGCGCTAAGCCGCATCCTGGGGGATGCGGGAATCGGTGAGACCGACCCAGATAAGCCGCTACCATATCATCTGCTCTTGCAGGGACTCTGCTTTGGCTTGCCGGGCTATGCCAATCCTGCCTCGAGGCGAAAGTGTGGCGCGGGTCGCTGGGACATCCAGGTTTTCCCTACGGGTGCTGTGTTCGACGTAGCAGACACGATTGGCATGCTGGACGAGCGCCCACTGATAACGATTAACTTGATGTATGACCCCGATGTGGATGCGCTAGGGTTGGAATTGCTGGCCGTGCAGTCGCTACTCGACATAGAGCGCGACGGCATCGACGAAATCCGTGTGCCGCGCCCCGGCGTGGGTCGCATGCGCTGGGGGTTCGGTTTTGATGGGCAGCATGTGGCTACGGTGTGCCAGCTGCTTTAAGCGCCGAGGTGTTTCCGGCTTCCGTTACTCGGTGTCCTTCATGGGCGGCATGGGCTTCCAGTTGGGATCCTTAACGATCTTGCGGGCGTCCTTCATGCCACGGCGCAGCGCCGGAATGCCGGTCTTAAAGCACTTGTCAACGGCGGCCAGGCGAATGAACTCCTTGCAGAAGGTCGCGGCGTTGCCCAGACGGAACAGCACGGGGTGATAGTCGCCGTAAATCTGCATGTAGCGGGCCAGATAACCGCGGTTGCGCATGATGTAGTAGCGGTTGGTGTCGCTCGTAGAGTTGAGCTGGCGCTTGCCGGCGATATCCCAGTTGGAGACGGCGCGGGCACGCTTGAGCACCACGTCGGCGACCACGGCGGCGGGGAAGTGCTGGCTGGCTACGTAGCCGTAGCAGGCATCGTCGCCGTAGATAAAGAAGCGCGCGTCGGGCAGGCCAATCTTGTCGACCACGCGGCGCGAGAACATGCCGCCCTCAAAGCACAGCTGGTTCATGGCGCGGTAGCCCTCGGGACCCAGATCCCACTTGGCGATAGGGTTAGGGATGCCGAGCGAGAGGATGAGCTGGTACTGCCAAAAGAAAGCGCCGCCGTCAAAGTCCAGGCGCGAACCCTGGATGACATCGTAGCGGTCGGTCCACTTGGCAAGACGCTCGATGCCTTCGGGGATGACGAGCACGTCGTCGTCCATCACCCAGAACCACTGGGC
>JAXIZX010000048.1:0-7933 GCA_036303765.1 Collinsella sp.
ACCTAGAGCAGGAAACCAACCTGGAGCACAAGGACACCACCATCCTTGCCGAGGTCATGGCGGCCGCCAAGGAAATTCGCCGCATGGGCGAGCGCGCCAACGAGCTGCAGGCCCAGATTACCGAGCTCTCCGAGCAGGGCAAGGACGTCGACGCACTCCTTAACGAGTACGGCCAGGTCCAGGACCGCTTTGAGCATCTGGGCGGCTACGAGCTCGAGAGCAACGCCCGCAAGATCCTGTCCGGCCTGGGCTTTAAGGTCACCGACTTTGAGCGCCCGTGCTCCGAGTTCTCGGGCGGCTGGCAGATGCGCATCGCGCTGGCCAAGCTGTTCCTGCGCCACCCCGACCTGCTGCTTCTGGACGAGCCCACCAACCACCTGGACCTCGAGAGCGTCCAGTGGCTGCGCGGCTTTATTGCCAACTACGACGGCGCCGTCCTCATCGTCAGCCACGACCGCGCCTTCATGGACGCCTGCGTCGACCACGTCGCCGCACTCGAAAACCGTCGCGTAACCACCTACACCGGCAACTACAGCAGCTACCTCAAGCAGCGCGAGGACAACCTGGAGCAGATGCGCGCCAAGCGCGCCGCCCAGGAGCGCGACATCGCCCACATGCAGGTCTTCGTCGATAAGTTCCGCTACAAGCCCACCAAGGCAGCCCAGGCCCAGGAGCGCATCCGCAAAATCGAGCAGATCAAAAAGGAGCTCGTCATCCTGCCCGAGGGCCACAAGCATATCGACTTTAAGTTCCCCGACCCGCCGCGCTCGGGCGATATGGTCGTGGGCCTCGAGGGCGTCTCCAAGTCATACGGCGACAAGCACATCTACAGTGACATCGACCTCAAGCTCTACCGCGGCGAGCATGTGGCGCTCGTCGGCCCCAACGGCGCCGGCAAGTCCACGCTCATGAAGATCCTCGCCGGCCTGGAGCCACCCACCACCGGCACCCGCGACCTGGGCACCAACGTGGGCGTGGCCTACTACGCTCAGCACGCACTCGAGGGCATGACCGAGTCCAATACCGTCCTGCAAGAGATCGACACCGTCACGCCCAAGTGGACCGTGCCGCAACAGCGCAGCCTGCTGGGCGCCTTCCTGTTTAGCGACAACGACGCAATCGAAAAGCAGGTTCGCGTCCTCTCCGGCGGCGAAAAGGCGCGTCTGGCCCTGGCCAAGATGCTCGTGGCGCCCGAGGCGCTCCTGTGTCTGGACGAGCCAACCAACCACTTGGACATCGACTCGGTGGACATGCTCGAGAACGCCCTGCAAAACTTCCCCGGCACCATCGTGCTGATCAGCCATGATGAGCACCTGGTACGCGCCGTGGCCAACCGCGTGATCGACATCCGCGATGGCAAGGTCACGGTCTATGACGGCGACTACGACTACTACCTCTACAAGCGCGAGGACCTCGCAGCCCGCGCCGTCGCCGAGGCGGCAGGGGAGAGCGCACCGGCCGCGACCAAGTCCGCTAAGGTCACCGCGGCCCAGCCCGACACCCCCGCCACCGCCTCCAAGCCCGCCGAGGGCAAAAAGACCAAGGAGCAAAAGCGCGCCGAGGCCCAGGCCCGCGCCGCACTCAACAAAAAGCTCAAGGGCGTGCGCAACCAGCTCAAGAAGATCGAGGCAGAGCTCTACAAAAAGCGCGCCCGCTATGACGAGCTTATGGAATTGATGGCAAGCGAAGAGCTTTATGCCGATCAGGATAAGTTCAACGCCGCGCTGGGGGAATATAACGGCCTTAAGCAAGAGCTGCCCAAGCTCGAGGACGAATGGCTGGAGCTTTCCACCCAGATCGAAGAGGAGACCGCGCGTGAACTCTCGTAAGGCCACCGCCGTGGCGATGAGCATCATCGCCATCGCGTGCCGCATCTGCGGCATCTTTATGAGCGCGATGACCGTGCTGCTGTACTTTAGCGGCCTCACCGCCAAGCTGCAGATCGTGGGCTTTGTCGTCGAGCTTTCGCGTGCGTTGCCGAGCGCCATCGCCGGCTACGGCGTCATCACATCGCCCTTTGGTGGCGTGTTCCGCCTGGATTACGCCATCGTCGCCGTGATCCTGTTTGTGATTGACCACCTGCTTACGCGCGCCTCGCGCCGCGTCCGCTAGGGGAGTGACATGTCCAGCAGCTACCTCATGAACCTGCTCGCGAGCGCCGTCGCCGTCATCGTGGGTATCGTCATCCACGAGAGTGCGCACGCCGCCGCGGCCTGGGCGCTCGGCGACAAGACGGCCCGCTCGCGCGGCCGCGTCTCGCTCAACCCGCTCAACCATATCGACCCATTTGGCACCATTCTCCTGCCGCTGCTTATGCTCGCGGCCGGCGGCCCGGTGTTCGCCTTCGCCAAGCCGGTGCCCGTATACCTCAATAACCTTAAGCACCCCAAGCGCGACGAAGTCCTGGTGAGCGCGGCCGGCCCCGCATCGAACATCGCGCTGGCATGCCTTGCCGCCGCCCTCATGCACGCGACATACGGCAACCTCTATGCCAGCATGTCCTTTGCCGTGGCGTCCCAAATCATGAACTTTGGCGCCACGTTTATCGTGGTCAACCTGTCGCTCGCGTTCTTTAACCTCATCCCGATCCCGCCGCTCGACGGCTCGTCGATTATCGTGCCGTTCCTCAAAGGTAAGGCGCTCGCCAACTACTATCGCCTGCAGCAATACGCCATGCCCATCCTCATCCTGGTGCTGTACCTGCTGCCCATGTGGACCGGCATCGACGTAATCGGACGCTATTTCGACGTTACCGTGTATCCGCTGGCCGAGTGGCTGCTCAACTTCGCAATCGCCGGCATCTAGGGTAAACTTACAGGTCGATCGTGCAAAACGGTCGCAATATGCACCCAAACCGCGCCGCGAAGGCGCCGTCAAAGGAGGTCGAAGATGTCGTATCGCGTGTCGACGCAGGTCTACAGCGGACCGTTCGACCTGCTGCTGCAGCTGGTAACCCGCCAAAAAGTTGATATCGGCGCCATCTCGATCAGCGAGGTGGCCGAGCAATACCTTGCCGAGGCAGAGCGCATCGAAGCGCTGGATCTAGACGTGGCGAGCGACTTTTTGCTGGTCGCGGCAACTCTTTTGGACATCAAGGCCGCCTCGCTGGTGCCCCAGGAGGCCCCGCGCAAGACAGTCGACGATGACGAGGACGACGAAGACCTCGAGGAACTTAGCGCGCTCGACGGCGACGCCCTGCGCGAGGTCCTGATTCAGCGCCTGATTGCCTACAAGCAGTTTAAGGGCGCGGCGGCGGCTCTCGGCGCGCGCATGCAGGCCGAGAGCCGCATGCATCCGCGCGTGGCCGGCCCCGACCCCGAGTTTTTGGGCCTTATGCCCGACTACCTGGCCGGCATCACGCTGCGCGGCCTGGCCGTCATCTGCGCCGACCT
This sequence comes from Collinsella sp., assembly GCA_036303765.1. Lineage (GTDB taxonomy): Bacteria > Actinomycetota > Coriobacteriia > Coriobacteriales > Coriobacteriaceae > Collinsella. Next base: position 3,393 of record JAXIZX010000048.1, read on the forward strand.
GGATGGCAAGCGCCAGACCTTTCTGCTGGAGGCCGAGCACGTGGCTCCGCATCGCGTGCCGCTCGACCTGACGGTGGCCTCGGTCGACCGCTTTACCATGGCGCACCAAACATGCACCTTCCGCGAGCTGTTGGACGGTGACGCCACCACCGAGCAGCTCGTCGTCACCTTCCTGGCCATGCTCGAGCTCGCCAAGCGCGGCTCGCTCACGCTAAGCCAGGACGAAATCTTTGGAACCATTCAAATCAACCGCGTCGAGGGCGCCGAGGCCTATGTGCCCGGCGAGGGCCCCGAGCTCACCGAATAGGAGCCGCAACCATGTCAACCCTTTCCACGCTGGAGGCAAACAGCCTCAAAGGTGCCCTTGAGGCGCTGCTGCTGGTTTCGAGCGACCCCGTGAGTGCGCCCGCGCTGGCAGGTGCGCTGGATATCGCCCCCGGCGAGTGCGCATCGCTTTTGGCCGAGCTCAAGGTTGAGTACGAGGAGGCCAACCGCGGCTTTCAGCTGCGCGAGGTCGCCGGCGGCTGGCGCCTGTTTACACACCCCGCCTATCACGATGTGGTCGAGGCCTACGTGTTGAGCTGGGACACGCAAAAACTGTCGCAGGCGGCGCTCGAGACCCTGGCCGTCATCGCCTACCACCAGCCCGTTACGCGCGAGGTGGTCAAGGGCATCCGCGGCGTCAACTCCGACGGTGTCATCGCGTCGCTCGTGGACAAGGGCCTGGTGCGCGAGCTCGGCCGCGACCCCCAGCGCGGTCAGGCCATCATCTACGGCACGACCAACGCCTTCTTGGAAAAGTTCGGCCTGCGCTCCACCCGCGACCTGCCCGATCTAGAGCAGTTTGCCCCCGACGAGCAGTCGCGCCAGTTTATCCGCGAGCGCCTGAGCGGCCGCAGTATTCAGTCCACGCTCGAGGAGCAGGCTGAAGACCTGGACGAAGAGCGCGAACTGCTCGATACCGATGTTGAGGACACCGATGGCGAGGAGCTTCTGCCCACCGTCGATACCTCGGAGGATATACATGACGAGGACTAACGAAGCAGGGGAAACGCACTTCGCAAGCGCCATGGACAACGCAGCGCCCACGGGCGACGCCCAGCCCGTCTACCCGCACACTATGCGCCTGCAGCGCTTTTTGGCGCGCGCGGGCGTAGCGAGCCGCCGCGGCTCGGAGGACCTAATGACTGCCGGCCGCGTAACCGTCAACGGCCAGGTCGCGACCGAGCTGGGCACCAAGGTCGATGTCGACCGCGACCACATCGAGGTCGACGGTATGCCCGTCAAGCTCAACCAGGGTGCCGTGTACCTGATGCTCTACAAGCCGACCGGCTACCTCACCACCATGAGCGATCCACAGGAACGCCCTTGCGTGGCCGACCTGGTCCCGCGCGACCGCTTTCCGGGCCTGTTCCCTGTGGGTCGCCTAGACCGCGACACCACGGGCCTATTGCTCTTTACCACCGACGGCGACCTGTCGCAGGATCTGCTGCACCCCAGCAAGCACGTCTACAAGACCTACCAGGCGCTCGTCGACGGTCAGCTGTCCGACCACGACCTCACGCCGCTGCGCCGCGGCATCGAGCTCGACGATGGCCTATGCCAACCGGCGATCTGCCGCGTCATTAACGCGCGCGAGGCCGAGGCCGTAGCCCCGCAAGGCATCAAGCCCGGCACCACTGCCGTTGAGGTCATCATCCGCGAGGGCCGCAAGAACCAGGTCAAGCGCATGCTGAGCAAGATCCACCACCCCGTGATCCGCCTGCACCGCTGTAACTTTGCCGGTCTGGAGCTCAAAGACGTGGCTAAGGGCTCGTGGCGCGAGCTCACCGATCGCGAGGTGCAGATCCTCAAGGCCGGCGGCATCCCGCCCAAGCAGGCCGGCTCCAAGCACGGCGCCGCGCCGGCGACCAACACGGCGAGCCGCACGCGTCACCACGGCAGCCACGGTTCCGCGCCCAAGCGCAACACCTACCGCGAGCGCTACACGGGTTAGCCAGTACACCAAGCAACAGCGCTCGCGTCCCATACCAGCACGTCAACCACCGAAAGGAAGCATTGCATGATCGTCGCCATCGACGGCCCCGCCGGATCCGGCAAGTCCACTATCGCCAAGGAGATCGCCCGCCAGCTGGGCTTTAACAAGCTCGACACGGGCGCCATGTATCGCGCCGTCACTTTCGCCGCGCTCGACCGCGGCATCGACCTGGACGACGAGGCGGCCATCGACGCCCTCGCCAAGCAGATCGAGATTCGCTTTACCAACGGCACCGGCGAGGACACGCGCCTGACCATCGACGGTAAGGACGCCTCAGCCGCCATCCGCACCCCGCAGGTGGACGCCAACGTGTCCAAGGTCTCGGCCTACCCGGGTGTGCGCGCCGCCATGCTTATCCATCAGCGCCGCGCCGCCGAGGACCGCGACATTGTCGCCGAGGGTCGCGACATCGGCACCGTCGTGTTTCCCAACGCGCAGGTCAAGGTGTTCCTGACCGCCGACCCGCGTGAGCGCGCCCGCCGCCGTGTGCTGCAGCGCCACCAAAACGACGTCCAGCCGCTTACTGCCGAGCAGCTCGAGGCCGAGGTCAACGAGACCCTCGACGCCCTCAAGCAGCGCGACAAACTCGACAGCAGCCGCGAGGTCGCACCGCTCGTGCCCGCCGAGGACGCCGTGCACGTCGACTCCACCGCACACACCATCGACGAGGTCGTCTCGATCATCGAGGACCTCATCAACCAAAGGAGGTAGCACATGCGCCTGTTTAAGCAGACGCCCGAGGATTACTACAACGCCCCCTACGCCGAGTTCCCGGCGCTCATCCGCGGCACCGTCGTCGTGGTCATGGGCATCCTGTGGGTCTTCTCCAAGCTCATGTGGCGCTGGAAGGTCGAAGACAGCGACCTGCTGTTTGAGCGCCAGGAAGGCCGCGGCAGCGTGGTCATCTGCAACCACACCTCGATGGCCGAGTTGCTGGCCGTGGAGACGGCACTGTTCTTTGGCGGCCGCCGCATCCGCCCCATCTTTAAATCCGAGTTCGCCAAGACCAAGATCGTGCGCTGGGCCTTTAGCCGCGTGGGCGGTATTCCCGTCGAGCGCGGCACCGCCGACATGAAGTGCCTGCGCGCCGCCCAGCATGCGCTGCAACGCGGCGAGGACGTCCTGATTTTCCCCGAGGGCACGCGCATCCGCTCGCGCGAAATCAAGCCCGAGGTCCACGGCGGCTTTGCGCTTATCGCCCAGATGGGTAAGGCGCCCGTCAACCCTCTCGCCATCTGCGGCTGGTCCGATATCACGCCTGCGGGCAAAAAGATCATGCGCCCCAAAAAGTGCTGGATCCGTGCCGGAAAGGCCATTTCGCTATCCGATGCACCGGCCGAGCTCAAGCGCAAGGAGCGCCTGGCTTGGTTTGAGTCCGAAGCCATGAGCCGCGTCTACGCCATGCGCGATGACCTGTGCGCCGAGCACCCGGGTAGGTTCTAGCCATGGGCGAGGATGTCATGAACACTGCCGAGGCTGTTGCCGGAAAGGTAGACGCCCCCACTATCGAAATCGCTGCCCACGCCGGCACCTGCTACGGCGTGCAGCGTGCGCTCGATATGGCATTGGCGGCCGCCCCGCAAGCGGGGGAGAACGCTCAGGTCCACACCCTGGGACCGCTCATCCATAACCCCATCGTGGTACGTGAGCTTGCCGAGGCAGGTGTGGGCCTGGCCGACACCTTGGGCGACGCCGCGTCGGGCACCGTGATCATTCGCGCTCACGGCGTGGTGCCGCAGGTGATCGAGGCCGCTCGCGAGCGTGGCCTCGACGTAATCGATGCCACCTGCCCCTACGTCAAGAAGGTCCACGTGGCTGCCGAGCGCCTGGTACGAGAGGGCTATCGCGTGCTCGTCGTGGGCGAGCCGGGCCATCCCGAGGTTGAGGGCATTCTGGGCCATGCCGGTGATGACGCGCAGGTCGTGAGTTGCGCCGCCGATGCGGACGCGCTCCCGCTCAAGGGCAAGGTAGGCCTCGTCGTGCAGACCACCCAGACCGCGCAGAACCTGGCCGAGGTTGTGGCCTCCATTACCCCGCGCGTGCAGGAACTGCGCGTGATCAACACCATCTGCGCCGCCACGAGTGAGCGTCAACAGGCGGCGGCCACACTTGCCAACCGCTGCGACTGCATGGTCGTGGTGGGCGGCAAGAACTCGGGCAACACCCGCCGCCTGGCGCAGATCTGTGCTGATGCCTGCGAGCACCCGCATCACATCGAGGAAGCTTCGGAGCTTGAGGCCGCATGGTTTGTCAACGCCCGCCACATCGGCATCACCGCCGGAGCCTCCACCCCGCAAGAACACATCGAACGCGCCGTCGCGCGCATCAAGGAGCTTTGCCGCTAATCATGGACCAGACCGTACCCGCATACGTCGCCGAGGTGGACGATTACGGGCGCAGCCGCGACCCCGAGCCGGGTGAGGGCGCGCTCGTTAAAATCGTGCGTCACTAATCGCCCGCATGGGATGTGGGTATCGAGCCGGGCATGCGCGTGCTTGCGGTC
>JAXIZX010000049.1:0-2365 GCA_036303765.1 Collinsella sp.
CCTCCCGGTAAGCTCAACACAACGACATCCATTGTATGCCCAGCTTGTATCCCCTCCCCCAAAATAAGTTGCGATGGAATAGTTCCTGTCTGGGCCTTCAGAAGCCTTAAACAGGAACTATTCCACCGCAACTGATGAGGGGACGTGATTAGGCGACGGGCTTGGCGCGGCGGATGGCCGGAAACAGCACGGTGATGGCGAGGATGACGCCCACGACGGCAATCGCCCCGCCCGCGAAGCCGATCCAAGCGATACCGGGACCCGAAACCACGGCGCCGCCGATTGCGGTGCCCGTGCCGAGGCCGAGGTTAAACAGGCCCGAGAAGATCGACATGGCGACGGCTGACGAATCTGCCGGCGTGTGCTTGATGAGCTCGGCCTGGAACGCCACATTGAAGGCCGTGGCGCAGCAGCCCCACAGTGCGCAGACGGCAAGCACTGTCACGAGCGACGATGCGGCCGGCCCCATGAGCAGCAGGGCCACCGGCACGCCGGAGAGCGTGATAGCAAGGAACGGAAAACGGTGCCCGTCGAACAGGCGGCTGAACAGCCAGCTGCCCACCAAGCCGGAACAGCCAAACGCCGTCAGCGTCATGGTGATGGCGCCCGCATCGACGTGCGCGATCTGCGCCAGGAAGGGCTCGATATAGCTGTAGCTTGCGTAATAGCCGGTCGCCATGAAGACCGTGACTGCGTAGAGCGCGATGAGGAGCGGGTTCTTGAGCAGCTCGGGCAGCTGTTTGACGGTAAAGCGCTCACCCGCCGGCATGGCCGGGAACACCGCTGCCTGGTAGACGACCGCGATGGCTGAGAGGCCCCCGACCACGGCAAACGTCATGCGCCAGCCCACGGCCAAGCCAATGGCGCGACCGAGAGGCAGGCCAAAGATCTGCGCGATGGACGAGCCCGTGGCGATCATGCTGATGGCGAGCGCGCCGTGGCGAGTGTCGACCAGGCGCGAGGCCATAATCGAGGCGACTGACCAGAACACGGCATGTGCGCAAGCGACCACCAGGCGCGCGCAGACCAGGATGGGATAGGTCGGCGCCACAGCGGACAGGAACTGACCGAGCGAGAACACGGCCAGCACGCCCAGCAGCATCCGCTTGAACTCGAAGCGCGAGGCAAACACCATGAGCGGCAACGACAGCAGCATGACGCCCCAGGCATAGACCGAGATCATGATGCCAGCTTGGGCCTCGGTGAGCGAAAACGATGCAGCGATGTCGGTCAGCAGGCCGATGGGCATGAACTCCGACGTGTTGAACACGAACGCGCAGCAGGTGAGCCCGATGAGCGGGAGCCATTGCCTGAGCGTGATGCCGTCTTGCCTTGCCTGACTCATATATAACGTCTCCAATCATTTTGAGCGGAAGCGATTATATAGCAACGGCCCCGCATCCGTCAGTAACGGACACGGGACCGAAAACAATTCGATACACAGAGGTTGCGCCGTCAATAAATAACTAAGCCAACCCCAGCAATATGCCCGCCGAATGCACGACAAACGCCACGATCCAGGCGACCGTCACTTGAAACGCGAACACGGCAACGGCGTAGCGCGCGCCCAGCTCGCTCTTGACGGCGCCGATGGCTGCCACGCACGGCGGGTACAGCAACGTAAAGACCAGGAACACGTAGGCGGTGAACGGCGAAAACATGGTCGACAGTGCCGCGGGCGAGGTCGCGCCCAAAAGTACCGTGAGGGTCGAGATGACGCTCTCCTTGGCAATGAGTCCGGTGACGAGCGCCGTGGATGCACGCCAGTCGCCAAACCCAAGCGGCGTCAGCACCGGCGCGATGATGCTGCCGAGGCCCGCAAGCAGACTCTGCGACTGATCGGCGACCACATTAAAGCGAATGTCGAACGTCTGAAGGAACCAGATGACCACGGTAGCGGCAAAGATAATGGTAAAAGCCTTGGTAATAAAGTCCTTGGCCTTATCCCATGCCAGCATCACCGTCGTCTTGACGCTCGGCAGGCGGTAATTGGGAAGCTCCATGATAAACGGCACCGGGTCGCCCTTAAATGCCGTGCGGTTGAGCAACAAAGCCGCGATGCAACCGACCGCAATGCCAATCAAATAGAGCGAGACCATGGCGGGAACTGTCGCCTGCGGGAAAAACGCCCCGCACAGCAGACCGTAGACCGGCAACTTAGCCGAACAGCTCATGAACGGCGTGAGCATGACCGTCATCTTGCGGTCGTGCTCGGATGGGAGCGTACGGGTCGACATGATAGCCGGCACGGTGCAGCCAAAACCGACGAGCATAGGCACGAAGCTGCGGCCTGACAGGCCAAAGCGACGCAGCACTTTATCCATGACAAAGGCCACGCGCGCCATGTAGCCGGAGTCTTCCAGAA
>JAXIZX010000050.1:0-11567 GCA_036303765.1 Collinsella sp.
CGTCCATGGGGGCGTCGTCGTTACCGCTCGCGGAGATAATCTGGATGCCGCTGTTGCGCAGCGCGGAATACACCGCGGTGAGCTGCTCGTCAGAAACATCGATATCCTTCAGGGCGACCTGAATCTCGTCCTCGGTTACCGAAGTCCTGTTTGAGCCGTTGCCCATGAGCTTTGCAACGTAGGATTCCAGCCCAGTACCCGTGCTCTCAGTCTTTTTTGGCACAGATTCTCCCTTCATAGTCCACAGGACTCAATACTTTAGCACACACATTGACGTCTATACCCAAAAAGAGGACTGGATATAGGCGAGAATACGCTGGTTGACCACAACATCTAGGCTTGTTCGGTGCCTGCGGCCTCCAGGCCGATCAAACGGAACGGGTCCGCCACGCCGCCGATCGACTTTTGCAGTTCGCGCTGACGCTGCGAGTCCTGCGCGGCCTGCACGGTCAGCGCACGACGGGCCTCATCATCGAGCGAACGGTCCTGGCGCAGCTTGGCCTGTGCGGCACGCATGCGGCGCTTGATGGTGTAGAGCTCGAGCGTATCGAGCATAAACACGATGTTCGTCTCGGTGGGATGCTTGCTCGTCGCCGAGATGCGCCCGGCACTCACAAGCGTTGCCGCATCGGGACACACTGAGCGCGCCGCATCCATGCAGGCTGCAGGATCGGTTCCCGGCGGCGTTGCCAGAACGGCCCATGCGATGGACTCGTGACGTGGGTCAACCCACTCGATGGAGCAGATGCGGTCGGCATACGTGCGGAACAGGTCGGGGTAGCTCGTGAGCATGGTTAGCAGCTCACGCTCCCCCGCCAAGGACTTACGCTCTAGATCGGTAAGAACCATCGGCGCCGCCGCAGCCGGTGCGCCCGAACCATCAGCCACAGGCACAGCGCCCACACCATCGGGCACATCGATTCGCGGCAAGTCGTCAACGACCTCCACTGGTACAGCGCCATAGGCATCGAGCGGGACGTAGTCGTACGGTTCTTCTTCGACCGGCGCCGCTACGGCCGGAGTCGCGCCCGATGCCCAAGCACCACGAGATGTCCCCTGCGAACCAGACGACCGACCGCCCGCGCTACCAGATCGCTCAGCCTGCGCCCGCTGGCGTTCATAGTTCTGTTCGCGGCGGCGCTCCGCATCCTCGCGCTTGGCGACATCGCGAAACACACGGCCCGAGCTCACACGCACGGTCTCCAGATCCAAACCCAACAGGTCGGCAATCTGGATAAAGTACGTGTCGATCATATAGCTATCGCGCAGCGGATAGATGAGCGTGAGAGCGTCCTCCAGCGCCTTGGCGCGACCACCTGGCGTGGTGATGTCGCTCGACTCCTGCAGCGAACGGTAGACAAAGTCCATAAGCGGCTCGGCAGCGTCGATGCGCGTCTGCAGCTCCTGACCACCATGTGCCGTAATAAACTCCATAGGATCGTTGCCGTCGGGCAGCACCACGCAGCGCAGGTCCATCGAATCCTGCTCGATAAACTGAATCGCACGGCGAGCGGCCTTCTGGCCCGCGGCGTCTCCGTCAAACATATAGACGATGCGCTTGGCAAAGCGGGTGAGCGTCTTGACGTGATGCTCCGTGAGCGCGGTGCCCAGCGTAGCGACAACGTTTTTAATCCCCGCCTCCCAACAGGCGATGCAGTCGGTATAGCCCTCCACCACGATGGCGGTATCCTGCGCGACGATAAACTCCTTGGCCCAATTAAAACCGTAGAGGTTTCGTTTTTTATGAAACACGCTCGTCTCGGCGGTATTGAGGTACTTAGGCTGGCCGTCGCCCATAATACGACCGCCAAAGGCAATATTGTGACCCTGCTCGTCAAAGATGGGAAACATCACGCGGTCGTAAAAGCGGTCGGATAGCTGCCCGCGCCCGCGGCTCACGGCAACGTTGGCATCGATCATCTCCTGCGGGGCAAAACCCGCCTGGGACAGGTGCGACACCAGCGCGTTACGGCCCGGTGCAAAGCCCAGGCAGTAGCGGCGGCAGACGTCGCCACCCATGCCGCGGCTGGCAAAGTACTCGCGCGGACGGCCGTCCTTACCGCGCATAAGCATGGTGTGGTAGAACTGGGCAGTCTCGGCGCACAAATCGTAGATGCGGGCACGCTTGGTGCCGCGCTCGCGGCGATCTCCGGTGTCATGCAGCTCAATACCCGCGCGATCGGCCAAATAACGGATTGACTCGGGAAAGCTCAGGTTCTCGCGCTTCATGATATACGTGAAGACGTCGCCACCCTCGCCGCAGCCAAAGCAATGCCACACCTGCGTGGCGGGAATAATGTGGAAGGACGGCGTCTTTTCGCCATGAAAGGGGCAGCAGCCCCAAAACTCATGGCCGCGAGGCTTGAGCTCAACCGTTTCCTGCACGATGGCGACTAGGTCGGACGCAGCGCGTACCTGGTCTTTTTCCTCATCGCTAATCACGGATGCTCACCCCCTGCTCACCCAAGTTGTGACGAATGTCCTCGATATTACCCTCGACGGTCGCAATCAACTCATCCAGCGAATCGAACACGCGCGACGGACGCAGCCAGCGCGAAAACGCCAGCGAAACGGAAGCGCCGTACAGGTCGCCCGTATAACCAATTAAGTTAGCCTCGAGGTGCGCGGATGCCGCATCGTCGGCATACGTCGGCGGCAGCCCGACGTTCACGGCAGCGGGCCACACGGTGTCATCGACGAGCACCATGCCCTCATACACGCCATCGGCAGGCACCTGAATGCCATCGGACACCTGAAGATTTGCCGTGGGAAAGCCCATGCCAGAACCCTCGTGACGGCCGCGAATAACACCGCCACGCACCATATACGGGCGGCCAAGCAACTCAGCAGCAAGCTCCACATGGCCCTGTCCCAACTCATGACGAATGCGGGTGGCGCAAATGGCCTCACCGCCCTCACAAAGCAGGTCGTGACCATACACGTCAACGCCGCGCTCGGAACCCCAGGCGCGCATCTCGGCAACACCAGAAGCACCGCCACGACCCAGCCTAAAGTCACTGCCAACGCGAATCGATCGAATGTCGACCAGACGCGACACCAGCGAGAGAAAATCAACATGGTCAAGCGCCGCAACCTCAGGCGTAAAGGGAACGGCCACCACCGCATCGACCCCAGTTTGAGCCAGGGCATGCAGACGGTCGGCCGTCGTCATCAATTTTTGAGCGGGCGAAGGGCTCACCACAACGTCCGGGTCGGGATCGAAGGTAACCACGACCGCCTTACAGCCATGGGCACGGGCATCACGGACAAGCGCTTCGATGAGTTCCTGGTGTCCACGGTGAACGCCGTCGAACACGCCAATGGCGATTGAAGCGGCACCCAAGTGCTCACACTCATCAAACGTATCGGCAGCAACGATGCGAGCCTCGTCCGACTCGCCCGCGAAAAAGACACGCGCGAGCTCGCGAGCGGACAACATCATCGAACACCGCCGATTGCCTGCGGAAACACGTGCTCCATGACAAAGCGGCCGCCCTCAATGCGGGCGAGCGCCTTGAGTCCCCCATCGAGCACCAACGCAAACGGCGCCTTCGAGGAATCGAAATCGGCAAGCGCGCGCTCAACGGGAATGCGTCGGCCGCAGAGCAGGTCGTCGGCAAGATTGCCCGGCAAGTCAACACGTGTGGCGCCCAGGGCCGCAATGGGATCCAGGGCAAAGCCAGCCGCGGACTCGGGAGAAAGCTCCTCGACCGCATGACAAGCGCCAATGGAAACAACACCGGAAGCCGTGCGGCGCAGCGCGGAAATATGCGCGGCGCTATCGCAAGCGTGGCCCAGGTCGCGAGCGAGCGCACGGATATAGGTGCCCTTGCTCACCGAGAACGCCACGGTCCACACACACGTATCACCTTCGCCGCCCACGGCGATCAGGTCGGCGGCATAGACCTCGACGGGGCGCGGAGGTAGGTCCACCGCATTGCCCTCGCGAGCAGACTTGTAGGCGCGAACGCCATTGACCGAGATAGCAGAAAACGCCGGCGGCACCTGCATCTGCGGGCCCAGCATGGCGGCCAAGCGCTCACGAGCATAGGCAGGATCGCGGAGCTCGTTGGCAACAGCCACCGTGCGGACCGCCTCGCCCTCCGCATCATCGGTATTGGTCTCGGCGCCAAACGAGATGTCGGCGACATAGCTTTTGGTATCGAGGGTTAGCATGCCCAGCAGACGAGTAGCCTGGCCCACGCCCACCACCATGACGCCGGATGCCATGGGGTCGAGCGTGCCGGCATGGCCGACGCGCCGCTCATGGAGGGCGCGTCGGCATTGCGAGACCACATCGTGGGACGTGCAGCCCACCGGCTTATCGACGGCGAGCAGCATATTCAGTTGAGAAGGCGTACGACGAGCCATGTACCATCCAAAAAGTTAAAGCTCGACGGTCACCGAAGCGGGATCCTCCCCCACCAGCTCGGCCAGCATGGGAAGTGCCACGGCGAGCGTCTCGCGAATTGTTCCGTTGTTGGAAAAGCCGGCGGCGGCATGATGCCCGCCACCGCCAAAGTTGGCAGCAATCTCGGACACATCGAGGTCGCCCTTGGAGCGCAGGTTGCCACGCACCTTGGTATCGCCCTCAATGCCCTTTAAGAACATGCAGACCTCGACGCCCATCACCGAACGCACCACATCGACCAGGCCGTCGCACTCATCCGAGGTGACACCGCAAGCCTCAAGGTCGCTCTGGTACGCATAACTATATGCCACGCGACCGTGCGCCACTGTTTTGATGCGGCCCATAACGATGGACTTGAGATGCAAGAACTCCACGCGCATGCTCTGGTAGACCTCGAGCGCAACACGCGCCGGATCGGCACCGTGCGCGACCAGGCGCGAGGCGGCATGGAACGCAGCAGCATCGGCGTTTTGATACTGAAAACGGCCGGTATCGGTAACCAAGCCACACAGCAGGCAGGTCGCAACGCCATCACGTGCGACAATGCCGCAATTGTCCAAAAAGCGGTCGATGATCATGGCGCAGGCAGCGGCGCCGACGCACCTCAGGCTCAGCTCGGCAAATTCCTCGCGCGCCGGATGGTGATCGAAGCACACCACATGCGACGAGCGGCGGAGCACCTCGGCTGAGTTGTTCAGACGCTCGACGACCGGCACGTCCACCGAGATGAACAGGTCCGGATTGTCGGTATACGCAGATGCCGGCACCAGACGGTCGGCACCCTCCATAAAGCGGTAGATGCGCGGAACCGGGTCATCGTCTGCCAGCAGCAGGGCAATGTCCTTGTTGGGGAAGAACTTCATAAGCGATAAGCCCAGACCCAGCACGGAGCCCAGGGCGTCGCCATCGGGAGACGTATGTCCCGAAATCGCAATGGAGGACGCATCCTCGATGAGCTCGAGGATGCGTCGCTGAATATCTGCAGACTCGCACGATGCGAGGTCGGCGGAATTACTCATCTAAAGCTGCCTCCTGGGCGGCATCCGCTATGGGATAGCCGTCCTCGTCCTTTTCGATCGCAAGCGTGGCGGGAACGTTTTCCAGCGCGCGCGTGATGCGCTCGGCCTCATCGGTCGAGCGATCGATGCGAAAATCGAGCTCGGGCGTGACGCGCCAATCGAGCGAGCGGGCCAACAGGCTACGGATGCGACCCTTGGCGCTGGCGAGCGCCTCCATGACCTCGTCGTAGCGGCTCGCGTCGCACGACACGTACACGCGCGCGAACGAACGGTCCACCGCGACCTCGACCGCGGTCAAGGTGACCAGGTCGAGACGCGGATCGGAAACCTCAAAGAGCAGGATATAACCGAGCTTCTCGCGAAGCTGCTCGCCCAGACGGCGGGTTGCCTGCGTTTGCTTCATAGCGCTACCCCCTACTCGGTACGGGCAACCTGGTCGATGCGGTAGCCCTCAATGGTGTCGCCAGGCTTGATGTCCTGGAAGTTCTCCAGGCCAATACCGCCCTCGGAGCCGCTCTTGAGACTCTTGGCCTCGTCCTTGTAGTGACGCATCGAAGCGATTTTACCGTTGAAGACCACGATGCCGTCGCGCACCAGGCGTACGGAATCGGTCGCGGCGATTTCACCCTCTTCGACGCGGACACCGGCGGCGATGCCGACTTTGGGCACCTTGAAGGTGTCCAGGACGGTCGCGGTACCCGTGGAGACCTCAACCTCGGTGGGCTTGAGCATGCCGATACGGGCAGCGTCGAGGTCCTCGAGGCACTTGTAGATGACGTCGTAGCAACGGATCTCGACGCCCTCGCGCTCGGCGGCGGAGCGGGCCTTGCCGTCGGGACGAACGCCAAAGCCGATGATGATGGCGTTGGAGGCGTCGGCCAGGACCACGTCGGTCTCGTTGATGGCACCAACGGCGGAGTGGATCGTGTTGATGCGCACCTCGGACTGATCCATCTTGTCGAGGGAGTCCTGAAGGGCCTCGATGGAACCCTGGACGTCGGCCTTGATGATCAGGTTGAGCTCCTTGACCTCGGCGTCGGCGATGGTCTCGAAGAGGTTCTCGAGCGTGACGTGCTTGACGCGACTCTGCTCCTCGATACGGGCCTTGAGCGAACGCTCGTCAGCCAGCGCACGAGCCTCGCGCTCGTCCTCGAATACGCGGAACTCGTCGCCGGCGTTGGGGACGGACTGCAGGCCCAAGATCTCGACGGCGTCGGAGGGACCGGCCTCGGTGACGGCGTTGCCCTTGGGGTCGAGCATGGCACGGACGCGGCCATAGGTGAGGCCGGCGACCAGCGTGTCGCCCACGTGCAGGGTACCGCGGGTCACGAGCACGGTGGCAACCGAGCCGCGGCCCTTGTCGAGCTTAGCCTCGAGGACGTTGCCCGATGCGAACGTATCGGGGTTGGCCTTGAGCTCGAGCACGTCGGCCTGGAGCAGCACGGTCTCGAGCAGGTCGTCGATACCGATCTTCTGCTTGGCCGAGATGTTGACGAACATGTTCTGTCCGCCCCACTCCTCGGGGATGATGCCGTACTCGGTGAGCTCCTGGCGCACGCGGTCGGGGTTGGCGCCCGGCTTATCGATCTTGTTGACGGCGACGACGATGGGTACGCCGGCGGCCTTGGCGTGGTTGATCGACTCGATGGTCTGGGGCATGACGCCGTCGTCGGCAGCCACGATCAGAATGACGATGTCGGTCACCTTGGCGCCGCGGGCACGCATGGCCGTAAAGGTGGCGTGACCAGGGGTATCGATGAAGGTGATCTTGCGGTCGTTGATCATGACCTGCGAAGCGCCGATGGCCTGCGTAATGCCGCCCGCCTCGCCGGCAGCGACGCCGGTGTGGCGGATGGCGTCGAGCAGCGACGTCTTGCCGTGGTCGACGTGGCCCATGACGGTGACGACCGGGGCGCGCGGCTTGAGGTCGGCGGGATCGTCGTAGAACGAGAAGGTGTTCTCCTCCTCGGGGGTGATGATCTTGATCTGACGGCCCAGGTCGTCGGCGACGAGCTCGACGAGGTCGTCGGACATGGACTGCGTCATCGTGAGCGGCGTGCCCAGCAGGAACAGGCGCTTGATGATGTCGTTGGCCGGAACGTCGAGCGCCTCGGCAAGCTCCTGGACGGTAACGCCCTGGGAGACCTTGATGGCGTCGAGGTCCTCGGGGTTCACGCCCTGGGCCAGCGCCTCCTCTATCTTGCGCTCCTCCTGAGCCTTGGCAGCCTCGCGCTCGCGCTTCTCCTTGCGCTTCTTGCGGCGACCGGTGGACTCGCGAGAGGCCTCCTCGACGGCGGCACGAGCCTCCTCGAGCACCTTCTCGCGGCTGTACTCCTCGGCCTCGCGAGCCATGCGGCTGTAGTGGTCCTCATCGGTGCCGTGACCGCCCTTGCGCTTCTTGCCCTTGCCCTGCTTGTCGGGGTTGGGGAAGTCCATGCCGGCAGCGACGTTGTTGCTGGCGTTGGTGCGATGGCTGTGCGGACGGCTCTCGGAGGCGTTGCGCTCGGAGTTGTTGTCGGAAGCGTTGCGATCGTTACGACGGCCACCGCGGCGGTCGTTGTTGCCGCCACGACGGTTACCGCGCTCGGCGGCGCGCTCGGCCTTGGCCTTGTCCTCGGCGTCCTTCTTCTCCTTGAGCACGGTCTCCTGTGCGGCGATCTGGTCGAGCAGCGAACGGAAACGCGAACCGGAGTCGGAAGCGGGAACGGCGCGGCGCTGGGCCTCGCGGGCAGCCTCCTCCTTCTCGCGGGCAAGGCGCTCCTGCTCGGCCTTCTTCTTGGCCTCGGCCTCGGCGCGGGCAGCCTCCTCGGCAGCCTGGGCTGCAGCAAACTGGCGACGCTCCTCCTCGCGGGCCTTCTCGGCGGCGATGCGCTCGCGCTCGGCCTCGGCGGCGCGAGCGGCCTCCTCGGCGGCAGCTGCCTGCTCCTCGGCCTGCTTGGCGGCCTCGACTTCCTGGGCGCGGGCCTCGATCACCGAGGCGAGCTGCTTGCGGACCATGGCGACATAAGCGTCCTCCAAGGTGGAGGAAGCGGACTTAGCGGGAATCTTCATATCGGCGAGATGACCCATCAGTTCCTTGGAGGTCATGCCGAACTCTTTGGCCAGGGTGGACACACGGACTTTTGCCATATGACTTCACCTACCCTTTCTGGCACCTGGGGTGCCTAGAGACTGAACGAGCGTGGGAGACGCGCCGGGACCCGCCCGGCGCAAGCGCGCGCTAGATCAGGTCCTCCGCATCATCGAAGGCGTCGGTGTCGTGGACACCGCAGAATCGGGAGCCGGGACGAGCCTGGTTGCGGCACTGGATGCCGTCCTCGGACACGTACTCGCAGCGGCGGACGTCCTCGTCCTCCTCGTCACCGATCAGGTCGGCGGCGGGCTCCTCGTGAACGGGAACGTTCTTGAGGATGTCGGCGGCAAGCGTCTCGGACTTGATGTCGATGTGCCAGCCGGTCAGGCGCGCGGCGAGGCGGGCGTTCTGGCCCTCCTTGCCGATGGCGAGGGACAACTGGTCGTCGGGCACGATGACGCCGGCGTAGGCCTTCTCCTCGTCGATGAGGACGCGGGTGACCTTAGCGGGCGACAGGGCGTTGGCGACGTAGACGGCAGGATCGGCATCCCACAGGATGACGTCGACGCGCTCGCCACGGAGCTCGCCCACGACAGCGCGGACACGGCTGCCCTTGGGGCCGACGCAGGCGCCCACGGGATCCAGACGATCGTCGAGCGAGTGGACGGCAACCTTGGAACGCTGGCCGGGCTCGCGGGCGATCGACTTGATCTGGACGGTGCCCTCATAGATCTCGGGCACCTCCTGCTCAAACAGACGACGCATGAGCTCGGGGTGGGTACGGGAGATGACAATCGGCGGACGGCTGTGCTCGCCACGAACCGGCTGCAGGTTGGAGTTGGGGTCGCGAACGTCGATGATCACGGCCTTGATGTGCTGGTTGTGCAGGTAGCGCTCGCCCATCGGACGCTCGTTGCGCTCGTTCTCGTAACGGCGCTGGTCGAAGTGCGGCAGCTCGGCCTCGACGCCCTCGCGAATCTTGACAATCGTGAAGTCGGGTGTGGACTGCAGCACGGTACCGCTGATGAGGTCACCGATGCGGCCGGAGAACTCCTCGTAGATCTGCTCGCGAGCGGAGTTACGCACGATGGCGTTGATCTCGGCCTTGGCGTGCTGGGCAGCTATGCGGCTCGTGTTCTTGGGGGTGACGTCGATCTCCTCAAACTCGGTGAAGTTGCCCTCCTCATCCATGGAATCGTCAATCGGCTCCAGGCGGTAGACGTAGATCTTACCGGTGGTGCGGTCGATGGTCACCTTGGCGCCCCACTCAAGATGCAGGATCTCGGCATAGCTCTTGGCGAGCGACTGCTCCAGGCGGTCGATCAGGTAGAGCTGGTCGATGTGCTTCTCCTGGCAAAGCTCCATCAGGGCGGACATCATGTCGGATGCTGCCATCTTACTTTCCTTCCTTCGCGGGCTTGAAGTCGTAGGTGGGCTTCAACTTGCACTTTTTAACATCAGAGAAATCGAGGGTAACGGACTCGTCGCCCTCGAGCTCGAGGGTCACGTTCGTCTCGGTGGCGGCGACAATCTTGCCGGCGTACTTGCGACGGCCCTCGGTGGCGGTGGAGGTGAGCTCACAGTTCTCGCCCACAAAGCGGGCAAAGTCGCACGGGCGGCGCAGCGGGCGCGCCATACCCGGGCTCGACACCTCGAGCGTATAGCTCGAAGAGATGGGGTCGAGCTCCTCAATCACATCGCCGACCCACTTGGTGTTGGCCGTGACGTCGTTGAGCGACAGGCTCTGACCCTCGGCACCCTCGATACGCACGCGCACGCAGGGGGCCTTGGTGGCACCCACGAGCTCGACGTCGACGATGTCGATATCGTGCTGGGGAGCGACGGCCTCGAGCGCGTCGATGATCGCCTGCTCGGTCTTGGTCTTGACCATTGCGGCACCTCCATCCATACAAAAAAGAAGCGGGGCCGAAACCCCACTTCTTTCAATTACAACTTCATTTGCAAGCAAACTATACCAATAGCTGCAGAAACGTGCAAGCACAGTACGAATCTGCAGGTCAGCGTGCGCACAGCTTCTCCACAAGAATAGGACAATTGACAGCAGGCGCCAGGACAGGTACATGAAAAACGAGGGGCGACCTAGCCGGATCGCCCCTCGCCTATAGCACGTCAGCTAAGCGCGCAGTGCTTACTTGACCACCAGGTTGACCAGCTTACCGGGTACGCAGATGGCCTTGACGACCGTCTTGCCCTCGAGCCACTTGGCGACGGCGGCCTCGGCGGCAGCCTGCATATCCTCATTGGAGGCATCGCGGGCAACGTCGACGCGGCCGCGGACCTTGCCGAGCACCTGGACCACGATCTGCACCGTGTCCTCAACGGACTCGGCCAGGTCGAACTCGGGCCAGGCGGCGGTGTAGGCGTTGCCCTCGCAGCCGAGCGCCTCGTGCCACAGTTCGTCGGCCCAGAACGGGCAGATGGGAGCAAGGACGCTCACGATGTCCTTAGCCACGCCGTAGCACAGCGCCTTGTCGCGGACGGTACCCTCGGTGGCGTTGAGGTAGGCGCTCGCCGCGTTGACGAGCTCCATGACGGCCGAGATGGCGGTGTTGAACTGGCCGCGATCGAAGTCCTCGGTGCACTTGGCGATGGTGCGGTGACGCTCGCGATAGAGCTTCATCGCAACCTCGTCGAGCGCGGACTTGTCGAAGGCCACGTTGGCATCGCCGGACTGGACGAGCTGCCAAACGATACGCCAAGCGCGCTTGATGAAGCGGTTGGCGCCCTCAACGGCCTTGGGATCCCAGTCGAAGTCCTTCTCGGGCGGGGCGATAAACAGGATCGCCAAACGCATGGTGTCGGCGCCATAGGGCTCGATGACCGAGCTCGGGGGCACGACATTGCCCTTAGACTTGGACATGGTGTCGCCGTTCTCGTCCTTGACCATGCCCTGGCACAGCAGGTTAGTGAAGGGCTCGTCCACGCTCAGCAGGCCCAGGTCGCGCAGCGCCTTGGTAAAGAAGCGGCTGTAGAGCAGGTGCAGAATGGCGTGCTCGATGCCGCCGATGTAGTTATCGACGGGCATCCAACGGTCGGCGGCCTC
>JAXIZX010000051.1:0-2060 GCA_036303765.1 Collinsella sp.
AAGTCAACGCGGACGAGAACGCGCTTTCCGTCGACATCGATGTCGCGGACGGTCTTCTTGGTAAAGGCCATGTTTGCTTCTACCTTTCGTACGTGTCTGCCTCCCATTACGGCAGACGATTTCTTATAAAAAGGGCGCGACCCTAGGGTGTAAGCCCTATAAGGCCGCGCCCTTCTTTAGACGCTCAACGAGCTATTCGCTAAAAGCTAAATTAAGCAACGAACTTCTCGAAGTACTTGATGGTGCGGACCATCTGAGAGGTGTAGGAGTTCTCGTTGTCGTACCAAGAGGTGACCTGAACGAGGGTCTGGCCGTTGCCGAGGTCAGAGCACATGGTCTGAGTGGCGTCGAAGATGGAGCCGTGGGTCTCGCCGATGATGTCGGTGGAGACGATGTCGTCCTCGTTGTAACCGAAGGTCTCGGAGATGGTGGAAGCGTAGGCCTTCATAGCGGCGTTAACCTCGTCGACGGTGACCTTCTTGTCAACAACAGCGTAGAGGTTGGTGATGGAGCCGGTCGGCGTCGGGACGCGCTGGGCGGCACCGATGAGCTTACCGTTGAGCTCGGGGAGAACCAGGCCGATAGCCTTGGCAGCACCGGTGGTGTTGGGGACGATGTTGACGGCGCAGGCGCGGCTACGACGCTTGTTGCCCTTGCGCTGCGGGCCGTCGAGCGGCATCTGGTCGCCGGTCCAGGCGTGAATGGTGGTCATGATGCCGGACACGATGGGAGCGAAGTCGTTCAGACCCTTGGCCATCGGGGCGAGGCAGTTGGTGGTGCAGGAAGCAGCGGAGATGATGTTGTCCTCAGCGGTCAGCGTCTCATGGTTGACGTTGTACACGATGGTGGGCAGATCGCTGCCGGCCGGAGCGGAGATGACGACCTTCTTGGCGCCAGCGTTGATGTGGGCCTGAGCCTTAGCCTTGCTGGTGTAGAAGCCGGTGCACTCGAGAACGACGTCGACGTCGAGGTCGCCCCAAGGCAGGTTGTTGGCGTCGGCCTCCTTGTAGATCTTGATCTCCTTGCCGTCAACGGTGATGGAATCCTCGCCAGCAACGACCTCGTGATCGCGAGCGTAGTTGCCCTGCGTGGAGTCGTACTTCAGCAGGTAAGCGAGCATATCGGGAGAGGTGAGGTCGTTGATAGCGACGATCTCGGAGCCCTCATGACCGAACATCTGACGGAAAGCCAGACGACCGATGCGACCGAAGCCGTTAATAGCAACCTTTACTGCCATTGTGTCTCCTTTCGTAAGGCCCCCGCGAGCTACAGCGCCCGCCGTTGAGGCCCACAAACTAACCACTCGCCTAATATACCTTTTTTTTGACTTGAATTTCACGAGAATGCTCGAAATTGAAAATCAAATTTACGTTAAAACGTTTTAAAGACTAAAATAGCAGCTAAATCCGTATATAAGTCGATACTTTAACCTACCTGTTTGCTTCAATGAGCTTTTCAAGCCGTAAAACACGATGGTAGAGGGCCGACTTCGACAAGGGAGGGTCAGCCATCTCCCCTAAATCACGCAACGAAAGATCGGGATAGCGCTCGCGCAGGTCGCAAAAGACCGCCAAGGCATCCGGAAGCGCATCGCGAAGGCCTCGCTGCTCGAGCTCATCGATAAGCGCAAGCTGATGCTGGGCAGCACCGGCGCTTCTGGTTTGGTTGGCGAGCTCGGCGTTCACGCGACGGTTCACATCGTTCTTAACCAACTTGACCGCGCGCGCCTCCTCAATCTCGGCAACGCTGCGCTTGGCACCAATCAGCTTTAATAGATGCTCGATTTCCTCGGCGCTCTTAATGTACACGGCATATGACCCCCGCCGCGCATTAACACGAGCATGGACCCCAATCTGCTCCAACAGATCGCAAAGCCCCTTGGCATATTGCTCGCCCTGCACCGCGATCTCCAAATGAAAGTCGCCGCGGGGATCGGCCACGAAACCGCCGGCGATGAGCGCGCCGCGGATGTAGGCAAGCCTGCAGCAGGGACGGGCAACGATGTGCCGGGGAACACCAGCGACGAGCCCTCCCCTGCGGTCGAGAATGCCCAGTAGCAC
>JAXIZX010000052.1:0-8400 GCA_036303765.1 Collinsella sp.
CGCGGAAAGCTGGCCAATCCGCCCAAATACACCATTGAGCGCGTGGAGCTCCAGGGCACCGTGGTTCTGGTCATCACGATTGAGGAGCTCGACCCGTCGAGCAAGCCTTGTTATGTCATAGAGCGGGGCGCTCAAGGTGGCAGCTACAAACGCATCGATGACAAAGATGTCCCGCTTTCGTCGACCGAGGTGCTCGCATTGGCGTCATACGGTCGAGCGACTCCGAGCGATCGCGACGCGGTGGCGGGCGCGGGCGCGGACGATCTCGACGAGGCGCTGGTCGACCGTACGATAGATCGGGCTTTCTCGTTGACGCCTCGGGCAATGCGCGGCGCGCCGGACAAACAAACGAAGCTGGAGCGCCTAAATTTCCTTGATTCCCAGGGCAATGTTACCAAGGCTGGACTCCTAGTTGCGGGCACCTACCCTCAGCAGTTTTATCCCAAGCTCTTTATCGACATGGCTGTCTATGCGGGGACCCGGAAAGGCACGGCGGGATCGCTGAGGTTCATGGACCGCACAATCTGTGAGGGAACGTTGGGCGAGATGATCTCGGATGCCGTCGCGGCCGTCGCCAAGAATTTGCGGCGAACCTCGACCGTCCAAGGCGTCTCGCGTGTCGACTCGCTGGAGATTCCCGAGGAGGTTCTGCGCGAGGCAATCGCCAACGCCGTAATCCATCGAGAATACGGGGATCGGTTCTGTGGACAATCGATTACCGTCGACGTCTTTGACGATCGTGTCGAGGTGACGAATCCTGGCGGCCTTTACGGGGGAAAGACTCGCGAGAACTTGTTTGACGGCAGCTCCCGATGCCGTAACGCGACGCTTGTGAAGCTCATGTCGATTGTCCCGCTGCCGGATGGCGCAGGTTCGCCGGCTGAGGGCAATGGCTCGGGCATCCCGATGATGATCGATGCCATGCGCGCGCATGGTCTGGCCGAGCCCCTGTTCTGCCCGGGGTTCGATCGGTTCAAGGTCGTACTTTACCGTTCAAAGATCGAGCCGGTCGATCATGGCGGGGGCTTAATTGTGACGGCACTCAAACACTACGGCGAGCTGGGGACGCGTGAGCTGGCAGAACGTACGGGGCTTACAATTTCCCAGGTAAGGTCGCGCGTCAACGCGCTCATTGCTCAAGGCGAGCTTGAGCCCACGGCGCCGGCGACGAGCCGCAACCGCAAGTATCGACTGTCAGAGCGCGTGGAATAAATGCGTTAGTGGACGAGGCGACCCAATAATCGACCCTCAATTGGCGCCCACTAAGGTAAAGCGGTTGTTTCTCAGTCGACGGTGATGCTGAAGACTCGGCTTACGCCGGCATGGCCCCGAACCCGTCCATCAAGAACAGCCTAAGAATCAGCTTGATGACATATCCCGGTTTGACTTCTGCTGCGTCAAAGACGTGGCGCTCGGCGAGCTCGCTGCAGTATGCATAGATGTCGCGGATAAGGTCCGCGCCCGAAAGCGTAAACATGTAGCCTGCGTCCGAAAGCGCATTGGGCGCGGCGGGCAACTTGGCCATGTGGCAGAACGTTTGCAGGTCGGGCGCCATAACATTCTGGTAGTCGAGGTGGCCGTTGGCATCCTGTTCGGCAAGCTCCAATTGGCGCACAAAATCCAGCGCCGCCGCTAACACAAAGCTCGGCGTAGGCGCATTGACGTCCTGGGTGGTCGCCACAAGCCTGCCCGCTGCCTGCGTGATAAGCCAGGCGACCTCGCGCTGGCAGCGCACGGCCTTGCGCGTAACCGGCTTGATGGACGAAGAAGAAACGCTCCCCTTAGGCGGATTCGAAGCAGCCATAAGACCCTCCCATGAACGACCCGGCCCAACAAGCCCGGATGAAACACGTGCTACATCAGTATACAGGGGAGTGGGGTAGCGGGGTACAAGCGCGCCAGCGGCAAACCGAGAGCATCAACGATGTGCCGATCGCGGAATGAGATCTCGTAATAATTGACTCTCGGCCATATTATTGAGGGGCATGACTCGCGTTCGTATGGTTGTAGGTGCTGGCGATGAACGACATTGACCTTGCTGTTCCGTTGATGGATGGACCAAGCTATGACCGCGCCTGCAGTCTCGTGCCTTCCGAATACGTTGAGGCATGGGAGTGGTTTCTGGGTGAGGAACAGCGCGGCGGCGTTTGGACCAGCCTTCCGCACCACACCAAGGAAGATAGCCCTCAGTATCAGTACCGTTTGAGAATCGGCTCGGACTTCTTTCCCGTAACGCGGGATTCAGGGATCTTCTGGCCGGGCCAGGATCGGGTGAAGCAAGATCCCAATAAGATCTTTGCGCTTTCGGTCCATAACTCTAAAAAGAGCTTCTACACCGATGTGCCTCCGCTCTATTTGGATGACGGTACGTGGGTCATTAAGTATTCGGTCCAAGCGCCAGGCGCCGTTGGTTCTCGAGACCAGAATTACAACCGTAAAATGCTCAACTGCATGGAATGTGGCGTCCCAGTCGGAGTCATATTTGCAACCGAGGTGGGCTATAAGGTGCTCGGCCTTGCGTTTGTTGAGCGGTTCGAGCCCGAAAACGGATGGTTTGTTCTGCACGGTCCTGTTCATAAAGGCGGACCGGACCCTCGTTTTGCGCCCGACATGAGTTATCTGAAGCACATACCCGTCGATATTGAGTTTGCCGGACAGGGTGTGACCGACGACGAAAAGGTCCGCTATGCGTTAAGGCGCGAGCGATTGGGGCAGCAATGGTTCCGCAAGCAGCTCGTTGCCGCCTATGATGGCCGTTGCGCGGTGTCGGACTGCGGCGTCAGCGAAGCTCTGGAGGCTGCACATATCGAGAATTACTCGGGACCCAAATCGCAGGTTGCCAGCAACGGTATTCTGCTTCGGCGCGACTTACATGCTTTATTCGATGCTCATCTGATTTCGTTTGAGCCTGTTTGCGGTGAATATCGGCTGTGTGGATCGTACCTGCTGGATAAGACCGGCTACGCTTCCTTTGCGGGTGCGACGCTAAGACAGCCGAATGAGCGTCAGTGGCGACCCAATACGGTGTTTCTTGAGGCCCATCGCATTGAGTTCGATCGCTCGGAAAAGAAGCGTGAAAAGGCGGGGCTTCTGCCGTATTAGCGTATTTGGCTTTGGCATTCTTTGACGATCGTGTTGTTTGATCGGATCGCGTGGCGATGCAATCTCGCGCACGCCCGCCGGTGCATGCTCTTCCTGATTTGTATAGCGAGAGGGGAGCGTGTATGAGCTGGCGAGGCGATATTGCGATGGGGAAGTACGGAAAACTGCCGTGTGCCCTTATAGACAACAATATGTTTCCGAGCGTAGAGGTTGATTGCGGGTCGTTTGTCGTCACCTGCCCTTGCTGCGGCTCGCAAATACCGTGTCTCGACATTCGGTTTATCGATGCGCGCGACAGACTCAGCGACGAAGTGAGAAAACGGGCAGGCGTTCATATGCCGGTGTATCCGGAGAAATGCCCTGTTTGTGGCCTCGATATCGTGTACGACGCCGGCGACGAGGGATAGGTGATGCGGAGGAGTTGGCTGTGAGTGTCTTTTGCCTCTACAAATAAATCCCCTCACCGAGTTGCTTGTGGAAATCGGCGTGATGGTCGCGTGCCCAGGTAAAGAGCGCCTGGTCAAAGTCGGTGCGCGTGGCCGGGATGCCAAAGACGCCGGCAACTTCGACGCGTATAAACTCCAGTGCCGGCAGCTTGTTGATGGCAGTGAGGGCAAACGGGGACGAGGGCTCCTCGAACAGATAGCGGCTGCCTTGCAGCGCGTCGCAACTGGTGCACGTGTTGCCGAGCGACGGGGCTTTGGAGGCTCGCGCGCCTACGGGCTTGTAGCCGCAGCGCTTATGAAGGTAGTCGCGGATCTCGCCCGGCACGCAGCCAAGAGCGGGCACGATGGCGAGTGCGTTGGCGTTGGCCGTGTCGATGGCAATGTGCCCGGCCTTGTTGGGCGCGTGCGCGATGGCGATGCTCTCGTCGTTATCGGTTCGATAGGGAATGCCGAAGGCCGCGACCGAGGTCTCTTTGTGACACTTCCAGCACTCGCGCTTGCCCAGTACTAGATATATATACGGCGCTGAGGGGTCGGATCGGTCAACACCGGGCAGCCACTCGGCAAAGGGCTCGGGGTTGACGCCGCTGGGTACATACCAGATCTTCTTGGTCCGGTCCCATTTGGCGCCCAGCGCCTTGGCTTCTTCTTTGTGCGAAAAGGGGACATCGAGCTCGGTGCGCATGGCGGCTCCTTGGTGCTGCAGGTGCAAGTGGCTCAAGGATACCGCAGGGCGCAGACATCGCGGCGTTTTGCTGAGAAGTTGCGGTGCGGACTGATTGGTTATGCCGATGAATAGATCGGCAAGTAGATGGTCTGCTTTTGGCCAGTTGGGCGGCTGGAGCAGCTTGCGGCGCAGTTTTGTGCCTGGCTATTGTTGATGTTGGGGTATTGAATTTGTTTGGCTGCCATTTGTCAGGTGAATTGATGTTACGTTGCGATGACGGTTGGAGCTGCCAGCGGATTTGGCGACATAAAACAAAACAGCTCAGAGACATAGTCTCTGAGCTGCGAACATTTGGTGGGCGTTAGAAGATTTGAACTTCTGACCTCTTCCGTGTCAGGGAAGCGCTCTCCCCCTGAGCTAAACGCCCGATCAAGGGTGCGCAAGCGCGCAAGGGATAATATAACGGAGCCTGAACTCGGTGGCAAGAACATTTTTAAAAATCGCTTACATTGTGGAATTCGGGGGCTTTGTCATATCCATTTCAAAAGAGCCTGCTGCCGCGATTTGGCTGTCGCATAATGCAAGGCCATTGCGGTATCGAGCTATGGAAAGACGCCTGCGGAATTGTCCTACCGATAAGCGGACAAGCCTCCAGCTGATGCCTTCGCCGTGGTAAGGTAAGCCGAATTGTCTCCAGGCCGTTTCGGGGGAGTGGAATGAGCAAAGAGTGTGCCGAGCAGGTCGAAGGCGCAGGGGCTTCGGTGCCGATGACCGATATATCGAACATTGATGTGCCCGAGGGCACCGACGAGCTCAGCCGCAACACCCGTCGCGCATGGCGCGACCGCCTGAACAGCGCTTCGACGCGCAAGATGATCACGGGCGTCTTGGCTACGCTGGTGGGCGGTTCGTTTTGGGGCTTCTCGGGCACCAGCGCGAGTTTTTTGTTCGATACCTACCATGTCGATACGCTGTGGCTTATGAGCGTGCGTCAGATTCTCGCCGGCCTGCTCTTTATGGCTGTGGTTGTCACGCGCGACCGCGCACGCCTGGTCAAGCTTTGGACGACGCCCGCTGATCGCAAGCAGCTGCTGCTCTTTACCGCTTTTGGCCTGCTGTTCAACCAGTTTTGCTATCTTTCGGCCGTGCGCCTGACCAACGCCGGAACCGCGACGGTCCTTCAGTGCCTGCAGCTGGTCATCATCATGGGCTACGCCTGCGTGACCGATCGCCGTATGCCGCGTACTCGCGAAGTCATCGGCATTGGCCTGGCTCTGGGTGGAACCTTTTTAATCGCCACCGGCGGCGACCCCACCAGCCTGAATATCTCGCCGCTTGGCCTGGCAGCAGGTCTTATGTGTGCGGTCAGCGCCGCGTGTATGGCGGTGATTCCCGCCAAGATCCTGCCCGAATACGGCAGCCCCATCGTCACGGGCTCGGCAATGCTCACGGCGGGCGTGGTCTCGTGCGTCTTCGTGCAGCCCTGGGCGCATATGCCGGCGCTCGACGCTGCCGGCGTCGAGGCGCTCGCGGTGTTCGTGGTTATCGGCTCGTTTTTTGCTTACATGCTCTATATGCAGGGCGTTAAGGACATCGGCTCGGTACGTGCGAGCCTCATCGGAACTGTGGAGCCGGTTTCGGCGACCATCACCAGCGCCGTTATGCTGGGTACGGTGTTTTTGCCGACCGACCTTATCGGCTTTGCCATGATCATCGTGATGATGTTCCTCACGGTGTAGTTGACGCCGCCGCCAAGACGGAAAAGGTGTTGTGCCGCATTTTCGCCAATTGACGTCCGTGTCTGGAGTTTAGCTGTCGATGCTCAAAATGCCATAAACTAGTAACGTTATGGACTTTTTCATTGCGACTCAATTGCGAGGATTTCTTTATGGCTGGTAATCACTTTAAGGGCAGCGATAGCGGCCGTCCTGCAGTTCCGCCGCGTCCGAACGGGGCTGGTAAGGCCGGCACGCCGGGCGGCGCTGGACAGGGCGGTTCCGGTAAGCGCGTGTCCCCGGGCGAGACGGCGATGTTCACCGCTCTGTACGAGCAGTCTCAAAAGGCAAAAAAGACCGGCCGTGCAAGAGGGAATGTCTTTGCGGGCGGTGCAACCTCCGCGTCGCAGCCGAGCGGGGCTCCTTCGGTACCCGCGAACAACGCAGGTGCTGCCAACGCCGCGAATGCCGCCGGCAACGTTAATGCCGGCAAGGCCGCCAACAATACTCCCTCTGCCGGTGGCGCGGGGCTTACGGGTAACCTTGGCACGATTTACACCGGCGCCTCCGAGACTGGCACGTTCGCCCGCCTGGATGATAGCGGTGCCGAGTTTGCGGGCTCGGGTTCCAAGGAAGATTATTACGATTTTGGCTTGAACTACGGTAGCGACGCTTCGTCGAGTTCGACCTCTGACGGTCTGGTCCGTCATCGCCATCGCAAGGGCGAGCGCAAAAAGCGTCACACCGGCGCCATTATTGCCGCTGTGGTCGCGGTGCTTCTCGTTGCGCTTGGCGCAAGCGGCTTTATGCTGCTTAACTCGGCAAAGACCGTAAAGAGCGAAGCGAAGGAGGCTGTCGAGATTGTCGGTGGCCTTAAGGACAAGGTCACGTCGGGCGATTTTTCGACGCTGCCTGACGACGCGAAGAAGATCGATGAGCTCTGCAACAGCATGAAGGCGGAGACCTCGAGCCCGCTGTGGGCGGCGGCTTCGTTTATCCCGGTGTATGGCAGCGATATCAATGCGGCCCGCACCATGATTGACGCCCTGTCCGATGTCTCGAGCAATGCGCTGGTTCCCATGGCCGATAACCTTTCGCAGGCTACGCCCGGCAAGCTGTTCCAGGACGGCATGATTAACGTGTCCGCGCTGCAGGCGGTCGCCGATTCGCTTTCCAGCAGCTCGAAGGTGTTCAAGAGCGCCAACGAGAAGGTCCAGGGCATTGGCGATACTCATATTTCCCAGGTGACCGAGCTGGTCGATAAGGCCAAGGACGGCTTTGCCACCCTCAACGGCGCGGTTGACGCGGCGGAGAAGGTCGCCCCCGTCCTTCCCCAGATGCTCGGCGCCAACGGCCAGACGCGCAACTACCTTATGTACGCCATGAACAACGTCGAGATTCGTGCCTGCGGCGGCTTTGGCGGTTCGCAGGGTCTGATTTCGGTCACCGACGGCCAGATGTCGATTGGCGAGTTTGTTCCCCGCATTGGACTCAGCGAGGATGAGGCAGTCGAGAGCGTCGACGAAGAGGATGAGGCGCTGTTCGGCAACCACAGTAACCTGTACAACTCGGGCAATACCTATTCGCCTGATTGGCCCCGCAACTCGCAGCGTGTCGCCGCGCTGTGGAAGTCCCAGTATGGACAGGACGTTGATGGCGTCATCGGTATCGACCCGGTGTTCCTGCAGTATCTGCTGGGCCTGGTCGGTAACGTGTCACTGCCCGACGGAACGGTTGTCGACGGCACCAACGCCGCAAAGGTCCTCATGCACGATGTGTACTGGAACTATCCGGTCGAGGAGTCGGACGGCATCTTTGCATCCGTCGCCAGCGCAGCCTTCGACAAGATTCTTGACGGTATCGGCGATGTCGATGTTGCGAAGCTTGTCAGCGCCGTTGAGCGCGGTGCCGAAGAGGGCCGCCTGATTGCTTGGATGAGAAACGATGATGAGCAGAATGCCATCAAAGAGACGGGCATTGACGCTTCGCTGCCCAATCCGGATGACCCGAGTGCCGATCCTGTTGCCGGCGTTTACTTTAACAACCTGAGCTTCTCCAAGCTCGACTGGTACCTGAACGCCGATACGCAGATTGGTCAGGGCGTGAAGAACGGTGACGGCACGTGTTCCTATCGCATTACCGTTACCCTGACGAACATCATGACGCAGGAGGAGGCTGGCAAGCTGCCCGACTACGTTGCGGCGAGCGCACCCGATGCCGCGCGTGACGACGAGCGTCTGAATGTCTCGTTGTTTGCCCCGACGGGCGGCAACATTACTGATCTGACCGTCGAGGGCACCCAGTTTGGTCTTGGCGCCGCTACGTGGCATGGAATCCCCTTCTATTCGGGTACCGTTGACCTGCATGCTGGCGAGACGACGACGATCACGTATACGCTGACCACGTCGGCCGAGGCGGGGGACAAGCCGCTTACGCTGCGTCAGACTCCTACATGCCAGGCGGCTCGCGA
>JAXIZX010000053.1:0-2399 GCA_036303765.1 Collinsella sp.
CAAATTCGTTCTATCCCTTTGAGGGGGAGCGTGCTATAGTAGGCGCTTGCATGACCTCACCGTGTCTCAGAGGTGTCATACATTTTTTGCAAGGAACTCGAAAGGAACTCCAGAAGTGGCAAACATCAAGTCTCAGAAGAAGCGTATCCGCACCAATGAGGCAGCTCGCATGCGTAACAAGGCTGTCAAGTCCGAGCTCAAGACGCTGACCAAGCACGTCCAGTCCGCCGTCGCCGAGGGCGACGCCGAGAAGGCCCAGGCTGCCCTCAAGACCGTCACCAAGCGTCTCGACATGGCTGCCGCCAAGCATGTTATCCACAAGAACCAGGCTTCCAACCGCAAGTCCGGTCTTGCCAAGCTCGTGAACAGCATCAACGCTTAAGTTGTAAATTTCACACCACACAGATTACGCGCATAAATGGAGCCTGTTTTATGGAACAGGCTCCATTTTTTGTACCGCTCGGGTAAGATAGTCCGCATGAATACTTCAATTGACATTTCCCACATCCGTAACTTCTCGATCGTTGCGCATATCGACCATGGCAAGTCCACGATCAGTGACCGCATCCTCGAGCTCACCCATACCGTCGATGAGCGCGATATGGAGTCGCAGCTGCTTGACACGATGGACATCGAGCGCGAGCGCGGCATCACGATTAAGTCCAATGCCGTCCGCGTGTCTTATGACGCCGACGACGGCGAGACGTATCAGTTCAACCTGATCGATACGCCGGGCCACGTGGACTTCACCTACGAGGTCTCGCGTTCGCTGGCCGCTTGCGAGGGTGCGGTGCTCGTCGTGGACGCCACTCAGGGCGTCGAGGCGCAGACTGTTTCCAACGCGACGCTCGCCATGAACGCCAACTTGGACATTGTTCCGGCCATCAACAAGATCGACCTTCCCTCGGCGCACCCCGACGAGGTTAAGACCGAGATCGAAGACGATTTGGCCATTCCCGCCGACGATGCCGTGTGCGTGTCGGGCAAGACCGGCGAGGGCATCCACGATCTGCTGGAGTCCATCGTCTTTTTGATCTCGCCTCCCAAGGGCGATGCGAACGCGCCGCTCAAGGCGCTTATTCTGGATTCGTACTTCGATGAGTACCGCGGCGTCGTCGCCACGGTTCGCGTCTTTGACGGTTCCATCAAAAAGGGCGATACCCTGTGCATGATGCAGGCCAAGGGCGACTTCCTGGTCGATGGCGTGGGTGTCAAGCGCCCTGCCGAGACGCCGGTCGACGCTCTGACCGTCGGCGAGGTTGGCTATGTGGTCACGGGTCTGAAGGACCCCGAGGCCGTGCGCGTGGGCGATACCCTTACGTGGGCTTCGAACCCCTGCCCCGAGCCGCTGCCGGGCTACCGCGAGGCCAAGCCTATGGTCTACACGGGCCTGTTCCCCATCGACAACAAGGACTACGAGAGCCTGCGCGACGCGCTCGATAAGCTACACGTCAACGATCCTTCGTTGGTGTGGGAGCCTGAGACGTCGGTGGCGCTGGGCTTTGGCTTTCGCGTGGGCTTCTTAGGCCTGCTGCACATGGAGGTCGTCAAGGAGCGCCTGGAGCGCGAGTTCAATCTGGACCTGATCGCCACGAGCCCCTCGGTCGACTACCACGTGTACAAGACTGACGGCGAGATGATCGATGTCCGCAGCCCGCAGGATCTGCCCGAGGCCACGCGCATCGAGCGTATCGAAGAGCCTTACCTCAAGGCAAAGATCATCTGCCCGCCCGAGTATACGGGTGCCGTCATGCAGCTCGCTATCGAGCACCGTGGCGTCACGACCGATATGATCCACCTGACGAGCAAATCGGTTGAGATGCGCTTTGATATGCCGCTCGCCGAGCTCATCTTGGACTTCTTCGATCAGCTCAAGAGCCGCACCAAGGGTTACGCCTCGCTCGACTACGAGTTCAACGAATATCGCCCCTCCGAGCTCGTCAAGCTCGACATCCTGCTTTCGGGCGACGAGGTGGACGCGCTGTCGTTTATCGTGCACAAGGATAAGGCCTACGGTCTTGCCCGCGGCCTGTGCGACAAGCTCAAGGAGATCATCCCGCGTCAGCTGTTCGAGGTGCCTATCCAGGGTGCCATCGGCAACAAGATCATCGCCCGCTCCACCGTTAAGGCGCGCCGCAAGGACGTGCTTGCCAAGTGCTACGGCGGCGATATCACGCGCAAAAAGAAACTGCTCGAAAAGCAGAAGGAGGGCAAGAAGCGTATGCGCACGTTCGGCACGGTCGCCGTGCCGTCCGAGGCGTTTATGGCCGTCCTCAAGCTCGACGACGAATCGTAGGAGGTTTTTCCGTGGCGCTCATTCAGATCGTTGAAAATAAGAAAAAAAGCCTCGGCATCTACGTCCACATCCCGTTCTGCCGGAGCAAATGCGAATACTGTGA
>JAXIZX010000054.1:0-3806 GCA_036303765.1 Collinsella sp.
ATGACGAGCTCGGTTTCGGCATCGCAGGTTGCCGGAGAGCTGGCGAGCGCAACGTTTGAGGAGATCCCCGCCCTCGTGGAGCATTATCGCGAGGACCCGCGCCAGCAGGTGATCAAGGCTTGTGAACGCGCCCTCAAACGCCATTCCAAAGAGGTTGCCGAGCGCGAGCGCGTCAATGGCATGTACGAGCTTATGCATGAGCTTGGCGGCGATGGGGTGGTCGTTGGTGTCGACGAGGTGGGCCGTGGCTCGGTAGCGGGTCCCTTAACCGTGTGTGCCGTGTGCCTTCCCATGGAGCCGCGCGTCTGGGGCATCAACGATTCCAAAAAGCTCACGCCGGCGCGCCGCGAGCTGCTCTCTGTGAAGATTGCCGAGGTGGCGACGGCGATTGGTTTTTGCCATATCGCGCCTAAGGATATCGATGAGATGGGTATGGCCCGCGCCATCCGCGTTGCCGTCGCGGGCGCCGTGGCCGATACGGGACTTGAACCCGACTGCGTCCTCATGGATGGCAACCCCTTGGGCGCCGTTCCCAATGAGCGCGACGTGGTGAAGGGCGATGCCAAGATCGCCTGTATCGCCGCGGCGTCCATCATGGCCAAGGTCACGCGTGACGAGATGATGGTCGAGTACGACGCCGAGTACCCCGAGTACCATCTGGCCGAGTCGAAGGGCTATGCGAGCCCCGAGCACATCGAGGCCATTCGCAAACATGGACTTTGTCCGCTGCACCGCGTGAGCTTTTGCGGAAACTTTCTGCAGACTGAGCGCCTTTTCTAGGTCAATTGTGGAGACAGGGACCCCTGGGGTTTTATAAACCTGCTGGTAGCGGGCCGTATGCAACAACATTGCTGCGTACGGCCCGTTTTTTGACAGCATTTGGTCAGCTTTTGGTTAGCTTCCGGTACTTACCCGCATGAAAGGTGCCCTCATCATCGGGGCACTGCAGTGTGCGGGAAAGGAGACCCCATGAGTGCCGCAAGCAAAAAGAGCAAGACACAGCAGCTCAAGGAGCGTTGGGAAAACGGTGAGCTCGACTGCGGGGCGATGACGCCCGAGTTTATCAAGGGGCTTAGCCCCCGCGAGCTGGGTATGCTGGGCGAGCTGATCACCATCGACTACTTTAACGAGCGCGGCTACACCTTGCTGGAGCAGGGTTATCGTTGCACCGAGGGCGAGGCCGATCTGGTGCTGCTTGATGAGCTCGACGATGTCGTGGTGATGGCCGAGGTCAAGACCAGACGCGTCGCCCTGGATTGCACCACGCGGGTCTTTCCCGAGGAGGCCGTGGACGCCCAAAAGCAACGCCGCTACCGCCGCATCGCAAGTTGCTATCTCATGGAGCATTATCCGCTCAAGGCGATTCGCTTCGATGCCGTGGGTGTCACCATTCGCGGCGGGCATATCGCCGAGATCGAGCATCAGTACAACGCGTTCGATTGGCAGGTGTCGTGATGGCGTTCGAGACGTTTGCCGTTCACGCGGCCTGCATCCGCGGCGTCGAGGCGATTCACGTCACGGTCGAGGTCTCGCTTGCCGGCGGCGTTCCGGGCATTCAGATGCTCGGCATCCCGAGTATGGAGGTGATGGAGTCGCGTGGTCGCATTCGCTGTGCGATGCGCTCCGCCGGGTTCGAGATCCCACGCTCGGGCATTACGGTCAATCTTGCACCTGGCGATATTCGCAAGACCGGTAGCGGCTTTGATCTTCCCATCGCCATCGCGGTATTGGCGGCCGATGGTCAGATTCCCCGCGACAACCTCGATCGTTGTCTTATCGCCGGTGAGCTTGGCTTGGACGGTACGGTGCTTCCTGTCAAGGGCGAGGTGGCGTTTCAGCTGCTGGCTCGCGACATGGGGCTGTCTTTTATCGCCGGCAGATCAGACCAGCATGTGCCACTCGCGGGCGTGGATTGCGGATTCATAGATCATTTGTCTCAGCTTGCTCATGGTATGGGCGATGCCGCGCGGCATTATCTGGATTCCGAGGGTGTGGAGGCTACTTTTGAGCCCGAACTCGACTATGCCGACGTGCTGGGGCAGGAGGTTGCCAAACGCGGCATGGCACTGGCGGCAGCGGGTGAGCTCGGTTTGCTTATGATCGGGTCCCCGGGATCGGGCAAGACGATGCTTGCGCGCCGTATGACCGGCATCCTGCCTGAGCTTTCTGTTGAGGATCAGCAGGAGGCACTGTGCATCCAGTCGGTCTTGGGCGAGAACATCGATGGCTTATTGGCGGGGCACCGGCCCTTTCGCAGTCCCCACCACAGTATTTCGACCGCAGGTCTTATCGGCGGCGGGCGCCCGGTGCACCCGGGAGAGATCAGCCTGGCTCATGGCGGCGTGCTCTTTTTGGACGAGCTTGCCGAGTTTCCCACGGGTGTGCTGCAGACGCTCAGACAGCCTATCGAGCGCGGCTATGTGAGGATCGTACGCGTCGACGGGGCCTTTACCTTCCCGTCGCGCTTTCAGCTGCTCGCTGCGAGCAATCCCTGCCCCTGCGGCTTTTTGGGCGACCGTGAGGTGCCATGCCGCTGCTCGGCATCGATGGTCGAGCGCTATCGGTCTAAACTGCGCGGTCCTTTGGCCGACCGTATCGACATGATGATCGATGTGACCCGTCCCGACCCCCAAGTGATTATCGAGGGTGCGGAGGGTATGTCGTCGGCCGAGTTACGTGACTACGTTGTGCGCGGTCGCGCCTTTCGCGCTTGGCGCGAATCCCGTATGGACGATGCGGATGCCGAGGCCGAGGATGACGAGACGCGGTCCATTGACGGCGTCGTTTCGACCTTTGAGCTCGATGATGCTGCCGAGAAATGCGTACTCGGCCTGTCCAAACGCACGCATCTCACAGGGCGCGGCATCGTGCGCTTGGTTCGCATTGCGCGCACGATTTCAGACGTCGCCGAGAGCGAGCAAGTGACGCAGGATCACGTGCTCGAGGCGGCGATGTACCAGGGAAGGAGGGACCAATGATGGCCGAGGGGACCTTTGAGCTGCATCCAGGTGATGCGTTGTATCCCGAGACCGTTTTGGAGCTTTCTGATGTACCCCAGACGCTTTATGTGCGCGGCAACCCCGAGGTGCTTTCGACGCCCGCGCTCTCCATCATCGGCGCGCGAAAGGCCTCGCCGTATGGTCTTGCCGTTGCAGAGCTTGCGGCAAAGGTGGCGGTCGAGGCGGGAGTGACGGTAGTTTCGGGCGGCGCGGTCGGTTGTGACCAGGCCTCGGGTTGGGCTGCGGTCAACGCCGGCGGCAAACACGTCGTGGTAATGGGGACGGGTGCCGACGTGGTCTACCCGCGTTCGAGCGCGGGGCTTATTACGCGCACGCTCGATACGGGTGGCGCGGTCGTGTCGATCTCTCCGTGGGGCATGAGTCCGCGCAAGTTTGCCTTTCCGCGCCGCAATCGCGTGATCGCGGCCCTGTCGCAAGCCCTCTTTGTATCCGAGGCGGGTATGCCTTCCGGGACGTTTTCTACAGCCGAGGCTGCTATGGATTTGGGGCGCGAACTTCTTGCCGTGCCGGGGTCGATCCTATCGCCCGAGTCGCGTGGCACGAATTACCTCATTGCGAACGGTGCCTGCTGCATTGTCGACGAGGAGTCCATCGAGATGGCTATCTCTCGCATATACGGCACCCTGCGCTACTCGCGCCCCGATGCTCCCGGCATTGCCGACCTGAATCCAACACAGCAGACCGTGATGCATGCGCTCATCGCCTCTCCGCTCAAGGTCGACGACATCGCGGCGCTCGTCTCACTCGATGCTGTCGGCGTACTCAAACTCTTGGGTTCGCTTGAAC
>JAXIZX010000055.1:0-2056 GCA_036303765.1 Collinsella sp.
CGAGTCGGCAATCGTTACCATGGATGAGCAGGCCGATATTCCATGCGAGCACGGTGCGGTACACGTTGTGCCCGCATGGAAGTGGCTCCTTGCCTAATCATCTACGGATCTGTGGGGCCAGGACCTCCTGGCCCCTTCATTACGGTTGGGGAGCACCGTGATGCGCCCGGCTAGTTCTGGGCCTTGATGCTCGGCATCAGAATCTGGGCGAGGTAGTCGGTCTCGAGTTTGGTCGCGGAGTCTGCGTTGCCGTCTTTGCCGACCAGCACGTTCTTGATCTGGCTATAGGTATAGCGGTTGCCGGTCGTTAGCTCGACAAGCTCAACTGCAGTGTCCATGGGGTAGGTCGACACGGGGTCTTGCGTGCGTCCGTTGATGGTCTGGGGCACCACATACGGATAAACGGGGCCGCTGGCGTAGACGGTGTAGCCGTTGCCGAGGTTTGCCGCACCCAAAACTGCGTCGCCCTCATCGGGCGTAAAGCTCTCGCCGTCGCGCACCGTGACAAGCGTCACAAGCGGCGTGTTCGTGTCGCCGGCAAGATAGATGCACAGCGTGCTGCCGTTTTGCCAAGTCGCGACTTTGCCGTACCACTCAACGGGAATATCGAGCTGATACAGGTCCGTTGCCTTATGTCGAGCATCGGCGTCGCGGGCGGACTGTGCCTCGCTTGCGCTTACGGCGTTGGCGGCGGCATCGCGGCGTGTAATTGCCGCCTGCTGGAGTATCTTTGCCGCGGCGGCAGAGCTCGCGCCGCCTTCTTCGGCATACTTGGCGGCGGCATCGATCTGGTCGTCAGTCACCGTGTCGGCCGAAGGCACCTTGAGCTTAAAGGTGGCCTGGGAACTCAAATCCTGCCCATCGCTCTTGACCGTAACCTGGGCCTTGGTGGTCGGGACGGTGTAGATGGTGCCGTCCGCCGCGATGGGGGAGGCGGCGATGGAGAACGTGTAATCGCCGGGCAGCAGCTTGATGCCGCGACCGTGCTCGTCAACGTAGAGCGTTTCGCTCACAGAAGAGCCGTCGGAGTCCTGGCCACTCACCTGCACGGGAATCTTGGAGCCAGTTGAGCAGTCGAGGCCCGCGGCATGCACGCCAATTTGCACCGACATCATGGTATGGGCGTTTGCGGCAACTACGGCGGCCTGCTCTTGCTGGTATCCGTTCCAAGCCGCATAGCCCGCGCCGCCGGCGACGAGCGCGACGGCTATGGTGCCGGCGACCATCAGGTTGCGTCGCTTGGGCGACATCTTGCGGTGACGGGCCTCGGCCTCATGTGCCGAGGGAACGGACGGCAGGGGAATATCGCCCATGGCGATGGTCTCGTCCACGGCAGGTGCGGAGCCCAGGCCGGGAAGCTCGCGGGTCAGCGAATCTTCGGCCGGCAAGCTGTCGAGCAAGATGGTTTCCTCGCTCGTGTCGGATTCGGGCTGGTCGTCGGCCTTGCACCCGGATTCCTCGTGCCCCGCCTCGTCTTCGGTGGGCGCGGCGCCATCGTCTTCCGCATCCTTATCATCGGGCTGTACCTCGATTTCCGGCTCATCCCGCACATCAACGCTCGAATCGTCAAACGCAATCTCGGCCAGTGTGATCTGGTCTAGGCTCTCCAGGGCCTCGGCACACGCTTCTGCATCTTGGGCCGCATCCTCTTGGCCCATCGTCTCATCTTTCATATATCCCCCAAGCTCAATATCGGGACAACACTGTACCCAAAAACGGGACCCCATAGAGCCGCCGCATGATTTGAAATCCGATTTTATATATGCGCATGTTTTTGAATGAAGTACAACAACAAAAAGCCCCGGAAAGCGGGCGAATCGCTTTCCGGGGCTGCGCATGACGCGCGATTGCGGCGTCGGCTAAGTTTGCCTACATCCAAATGTGGACGGAATAAACACGTTACTCGGCGTGCGCGTAATCAACCTTGGCGCGGCGGGCAGTGGCCTTCTCCCAATCGCTGGTGCCCTCAAAGACATCCTGCTTGTAGGGATTGCGGCCGAGCTTCTTGGCGCGGTAGGCGATGTAGATGATCGCGGCGATGTTGGCGACCAGCGCG
>JAXIZX010000056.1:0-2696 GCA_036303765.1 Collinsella sp.
CACCGACGCGCTCACCTCCCGAACGCTTCTGCTGACCGCTATCCTTTCGGTTGCCGCCACCTTGTTGTCACTGCGCACAGCCCAGCTGGAGCGTGAGCAAAAGCGCATGCGTCGCACCCGCGACAAGCTGCAAGAACGCGCCCTGGCACTCGAGGCACGCAACCGCGACCTCGCCGACCGCCAGGACTACGAAGTCGAGCTCGCGA
Organism: Collinsella sp.; assembly: GCA_036303765.1. Classification (GTDB taxonomy): domain Bacteria; phylum Actinomycetota; class Coriobacteriia; order Coriobacteriales; family Coriobacteriaceae; genus Collinsella. The sequence continues at coordinate 207 of JAXIZX010000056.1, forward strand.
CGCTCGCCGAACGTGCCCGCATCGCGCGCGAGATCCACGACAATGTGGGCCACCAACTCACGCGCGCCTCGCTGCAAGCCGAAGCACTGCGCGTGGTTCACGCCGACGAGCCCAGCGTCGCCGCCGATTTCGCCGACGTCAAACGCACGGTTGACGAGGCGCTCCAGCTTGTGCGCACCAGCGTCCACGCGCTCAACGACAACGCTGTCGACCTTTCCGTGCAGCTCGAACGCATTGTCGAAGGCGCGTGCTCGGACGGCGGTCCGCAGATTGAGCTTGAAGTTATGACCGAGCATGCACCCGCAAACGTCGCCAACTGCTTTGCGGCGGTCCTGCGCGAGGCACTCTCCAACACCATGCGCCACGCATGCGCCCAGACCGTCACTGTACGATGCATGGAGCATCCGTCGTTTTACCAGATCATCGTTACCGACGATGGCGCGGGCGGGGTCCAAGCAAGCGGCCGCGGCACCGCGGAGGGCATGGGGCTCGCCTCCATGCGCGAGCGCATCGAGGCGCTTGGCGGCACCTTCACCGCCGGCCCGCGTGCCGGCGCCGGCGGCTGGCGTGTGTTTGCCACCGTTCCCAAACAGCAAGGAGATGAGGGCCGATGAGGCTCATCGTTGTCGACGACGACCGCTTGGTGGTCGATTCGCTCAAGATTATCTTGGGCGCCCAGCCGCAGATCGAAGTGGTGGGCACCGGTGCCAACGGCAACGATGCGGTGGCGCTCTACGCCGAGCACGCACCCGATATCGCGCTGCTCGACATCCAGATGCCGGGACGCGACGGCCTTTCGGCCGCGCGCGAGATCCTTGAGCACGACCCTGCGGCGCGCGTGGTGTTTCTGACGACGTTCTCGGATGACGAGTACATTGTGTCGGCGCTCAAGCTGGGCGCCCGCGGCTACCTGATCAAGACCGATGTCGCTGCCATTCCGCCGGCGTTGGCGCAGGTCATGGACGGCAAACGCGTGCTCGAGGGCAAGGCGATCGAAGATATCAACTTTGATGGGGCGGACGTCGAGGCCGGCGCGACCCGCCGGCCCGCCGCCTTTGCCGGCCTGACCGACCGCGAGTTCGAAGTCGCCGAGCTCATCGCCCGCGGCCTCGACAACAAGGAGATCGCTGCCACCGCCTATATGGGCGAAGGCACCGTGCGCAACCACATCAGCTCAATCCTAGCCAAAATGGGGCTACGCAACCGCACCCAAATCGCCATCGCCTATCTGCGAGGCTAGCCGCTGGCTGCCGCCAATTTGATGCCATTTCAAAACTATGCCGGTTTACGGGGCTAAACTCAGGACCCTCATCCATACCCGTGTTTTCTGCAAAATGACGGCCCGTCTACCTGCGGTTTTATTTTCACGAATATCGGCATGGTTGGGGACTCGTGACTCAGCCCCGTAAACCGGCATAGTTTTGTTCGGGCGGCCCCGCACGAGTGCCTCCGCCAGCCTCGCTGGACCAAAATGATCCGTTTTCTTCCGTTCCCAAGGGATCAACCGGAACCGCTCGCCACGAAATCGGCCCATCTACTACGTTTAACTCGATACCCCTGACCATACCTTCGTTTTGAGCAAAACCACAGGCGTTCTACCTGCGGTTTTGTTTTCGCGTTTTTTGGCATGGTTGGGGGTAAGGGGCTAAACGTAGTAGATGGGCCGATTTCGTGGCGGTCCCCCCTACGCACAAACGCGCCGCCACGGAGGAGGGAGATACCTCCGTGGCGGCTGGGGGTGGGGGTGGGGGCTGTGTTCTGGCTCCCCGCCAGCCGCCCGGGGCCTTTTGGCCCCGGGCGCTGCCAGCGCGTCTAGCGCTTACGGATGCCCCAGACCAGAGCTCCGACGCCGGCCATGGCGATGACGAATGCCATGAGCAGTGCGGCAGCCTGCTGGTCACCCGTGGTGGGCAGGAAACCCTTGACCGTCTTGACGATGTTCGTCACGGTCTTGGGCGTGCCGGGGTCGGGCGTCGGCGTAGGAGTCTCGGGCTTCTTGTACGTGTTGTTGAACACGATGCCCTCGACGCTCTTGTCGCCCTTGGCAAAGGCGACGCTTGCCTTGAGGCTGCCCTCGCCGCCATCGACCACGTTGACGGTCGCGGTAAAGACGGACTTGTCGTAGGTCATACCGGCCTCGTCGCCCTTGACCTCGCTGATGGTGTAGACGTGCGTACCGGGCTCGTCGTACTCAAACTTGTCGAAGCTGATCTTACCGTCGGCATCGTTGGTGACGGTGGACTCGATGCCCTCGCCAACGAGCTTAAAGCTGAACTCGTCCTTCTTGAGCTCGCGTCCCTCGAGCACCTTGATGGCGCCGATGGAGACTTGGGTGGGCATGGCGTGATACTTGTTGGTAAAACCAGCCGACTCGGTGGTTCCCTCGAGCTTGTGCGTCACGGCCAGTGTGCCATCGCCGTTGTCAGAGACGGTGGCCACGACGGCGTAGGTCGTACCGTCATAGGTGACGCCCTTGTACAGGCCGAGCGC
>JAXIZX010000057.1:0-7427 GCA_036303765.1 Collinsella sp.
GATGCGACACTTGAAGTGTCCATCCTCGCAGTATCCGGTTCTCAAGGTGCACGCTTTGCGGCTCATCCGGTCCGACCGGGCCGCGCGGCAAGGAGATATATTGCCAGACCGGAGGGGCGCCGTGGGCGGGAATCTGGGCGTACACATTTCCTACACATCTTGGAATCCGACTAACGTTTGCCAGCCGTTACCTACCGCTCGCCGAGCATCTCTTTATATAAGGCAGTCTCATGGTTAGAGCGGATACGTCCCCCTAGCTAAAGCACAGCCAGCATCGAGCAACTCATCACGTTCTTCCACCGAGAACCCCTCGGCGTAGACGCGCACCACTGGTTCGGTCCCGCTAGGACGGACCAGCAGCCACGTGTCATCCTCGAATGCCAAACGCAAGCCATCCATATGACTAACGTTTTGCGGCACCTTGCCACAAATCGACTTGGGGTTTACGCCCGGCAGCAGGGTTCGCAACGTTTCGGCATCTTCGGCCTCAAGGCGTAAATCGCGTCGACCGTAACTCGTCTTACCAAAACTGTCCTCGAGTTGGTCGACCAGAACGCCCAAAGGCGCGTCCGTCTTTGCCATAAGCTCACACAGAATCAGACAGGCGAGGATTCCATCGCGCTCGGGCATATGCGCGGCGATGCCGATACCACCGGCTTCTTCGCCGCCTATGAGGACGCCGCCCTTCTTCATCTCCGCCGCTATATATTTGAAACCGACTGGTTTGACGGTCACGCGGCAGCCAAGCGCCTCGGCAATGCGACGCACGAGCGTCGAGCACGAAAGATTGACGACGACGCGCCCCTCCAAATTACGAAATTGAACCAAGTCGCCCAAAACGAGCGCCATGATCTGATGCGGATGTATATATCTGCCGCGCTCGTCAACCGCGCCGATGCGGTCGGCGTCGCCGTCGGTCACCAGGCCAGCGCAAGCTCCGTCCTCGATAACCGTGCGCTCGCAAGCGTCCACCCAAGGCTCAACGGGGTCGGGGCAGATATCTTCTTGGTCAGACGCCTGCCCGGCGTGAATCTCGTGCACCTCAACGCCAAGCTCGCGCAGCAAGTCGGCTAGATAGCCCTGGGCTGCGCCGCCCATGGGATCGACAACCACGCGCAAGTGCGCGGCGCGGATGGCTTCGGCATCGACAAACGATGCCACCGCCTGCATATAGTCAGGAATGATATCCGCGGTGCGATATTGCTCCTCGATCCCCATTGGCTCGGGAGCCATGGTCTCTTCGAGCTCTTCGATGACATCCTGGTTGGCGGTTGAGCCGTCACCCATGCGAATCTTGAGGCACAGATAACCCTGCGGATGATGGGACCCCGTCACCATGAGCGCGCCGCACGCCTCACCGTCATAAGCCGCCGCCCACGTAAGGGCAGGGGTCGGGACAGGTCGCGAAGCGAGCACGGCGTCTAGCCCGTGCGCTGCTAGCACACCCGCCGCAAGCTCAGCGAACTCGCGCGCCAGGGGCCGGGTGTCGAACCCTATATATACCGTTTTGCCCGGATTGGTCTTTTGCCACAACTCGCCGACGGCATCGGCGATACGGGCAACGTTATCGGCAGTGAAGTCCTCATCGACGCGAGCGCGCCAACCGTCAGTTCCAAAATGAATTATCGCGCACACGCGCAGACACCTCACAGTGTTTGGATCATGGTACGCGTGAGGTATACCCGCAACACGCACTCGGCAACCTGCTGACACCAGCATTCACCATTTGGGCAAATGCCGCCGAGGACATGCAAGCAATAAAAAACCGCCCCGTATGGAGCGGTTTTGCCCTTTATATATCGAGCGCCTCGGCCATCGCTGCCGTAGTGATTGCCGTGGTTCCACAGCAACTGCCCACCATTGCGGCACCGGCATGTCTCCATTCGATGCATGCGCGCGCGAAAGCTTCGGGGTTCTCGTGCCATACGGGGCCATCCTGAGTCTGGACCGGATCGCCTACGTTGGGACGCACCGTGACGGGAGTAGTCGCCGATGCAACCATCCTGGGCACCGCCGCGTTCGCGGCCGCAAGCGAACAGCAATTAACACCAACCGAGTTTGCGCCGTGTTTTTCGGCGTACAAAACGGCTGCCTCGATGTTGAGGCCATCGCCCAACAGGTCGCCTTTATCGTCAACGACAAAACTCACCAGAACAGGCATGCCGTCGGCGGCATCTCGAGCGCCGGCAAGCATGGGCTGCAGATTACGGATAGACGTCACCGTCTCGATCAGCAGACCGTCAACACCAGCATTGAGCAAGGCGTGCGCCTGTTCGCGCGCAACGCCTCGGATTTCACGATACTCGGCAGAGTCCTCAGCAAACCACTCAATACCGATCGGGCCCATCGAGCCCAGCAGCAGCTGAGGATGCGCCTGGCGGGCATCGTCGACGGCCCCGCGATTGACCTCCGCCACGGACGGCGCAATCTGGTCGTGCTTGAGGGCATAGCTCGATGCCTGAAAGGTGTTGGTAATGAGCACCTGCGCGCCGGCGGCGACATACAAGCGATGGATACGAGAAACGGTCTGCGGCTCTGCCAGATTCCAAAACGCCGGTGGAATGTCGGCGGCATCGTACTCACTCAACAAAACACTGCCCATGGGGCCCTGCGCCAACAAGGTCTCGCTCGACAAGCGGCGCGTAAGTTCCTCGGCACCAAAGCGGTTGTAATAACTCGTATCCATATATATCCCGCTATTCCTCGACGCTGATTCCCTGCTTTTCGAGATAGGCGAGCCAGCGGCTCATCGTGTCCTCGGATAGCGCATGCTCCATCATGCAGGCCTCGGAATCGGCTCGCTCAAATTCGACACCGAGCTCCTGAACCAAAAACGTGCGGATGAGGCGATGACGGTACCAGATAGCCGTGCCAACCTCGCGGCCGCGATCGGTCAGGATCACCTTGCCGTAGTGCGATTGCTCGACAAGCTCGGATGCCTTGAGAGCCGAAACCGCTTTATTGACCGATGCCTTGGAGACGCCAAGGCGCTGCGCGATGTCGACCGATCGAACGCCGTTGGTTTCCCCCTCTTCGCTTTCAATGCGAACCATGCACTCCAAGTAGTCTTCGTTCGCCACCGTCAGATGTAGTTCGCGCGAGCTATTTGTCGTATCCATGATCTTCCGTCCCTTCTGCATTCAATGGCTGATTCTACCCCATCCAAGCGTCGCGGTATGCCGTGGCATACCGTGCTAGAGTTCTAGTTGCACACGACGACCAAGATTGGAGCGGTCTTTATGGAAAACACCACCACGAACCCCGATGTCCTCGAGCGCTTTTTGCGCTACGTCCAGATCAACACGCAGTCCGAGGATGCAAACTGCGACCAGGTACCCTCGAGCGCCGTTCAGTTTGACCTTGCCAACGTGCTGGCTGAAGAGCTGCGCGAGCTTGGTGCGGAAGATGCCCACGTGACCGAGCACGCCTATGTCTGCGCGCATATCCCCGCAAGTGCGGGCGCTGAGGACAAGCCCGCCCTGGGCCTGATCGCCCATCTCGACACCACCGAAGTTGCACCGGGTGCCGGCGTGAAACCGCACATCGTACACTACGAAGGCGGCGACCTGGTCTGCGGCACGGTTGACGGTAAGCCCGTTGCCATGAGTACCGCCAAGCTTCCCGCCCTGAACGACCTCGCAGGTGAGGACCTGGTCTGCAGCGATGGCACCACGCTGCTGGGCGCGGACGACAAGGCAGGCGTCGCCGAGATCATGTCGCTTGTCGCGCGTATCGCTCAGGACCCTTCTCTGCCCCATCCCGCACTCGGCATTTGCTTCTGCCCTGACGAGGAGATCGGCCACGGAGCCGAGCTGTTGGATATCGATACCTTTGGCTGCAAGTACGCCTACACGGTCGACGGCGGCCCCATCGGCGAACTGGAGTGGGAATGCTTTAACGCCGCCGAGGCGACCGTCTGCTTTGAGGGCCAGTCCATCCACCCGGGCGACGCTAAGGGCCGTATGGTCAACGCAGGCAATCTGTTCTGCGACTTCAACGCGTTGCTCCCCTATGTGCAGCGCCCGGAGTATACGGAAGGCTACGAGGGCTTTTATCACCTTGAGGGTGTATCTGCGACCGTCGATCACGCCACAGCGCGCTATATCGTCCGCGACCATGACGCCGCCAAGTTCCAGCAGAAACTCGACCTTATTGATGCCGCTGCCTCGATGCTCAACCAGCGTCTGGGTGAGGAGCGCGTGACGGTCGAGATTAAGCAGCAGTATCGAAATATGGCCGAGATCGTTCGTGACTATCCCGAGCTTATTGATGTTGCCAAGGAAGCCTACCTTGCCTGCGGCGTTGAGCCCCAAGTGCTGCCAATTCGTGGCGGCACCGACGGCGCCCAGCTGTCGTTCCGCGGTCTGCCCTGCCCCAACCTTTCCACCGGCGGCTATTGCTACCACGGCGTCAACGAGTTCGTCCCGGTCAGTTCGCTCGTCAAGATGACCGACGTGCTCCAGGAGCTCGTCGCCCGCTTTGCATAGGGAACTCGAACAATCTAGGTAAGCAAAACCGCCCCGTCCTCAAAACCGAGAACGGGGCGGTTTTTGGTGCAAGGGGAGTAGTCAGCACCGCAGGTTGAGCCAACGTCAGCGAGCGACGTCCAAGGCGAACAAGTTGGCATGAAAAAGGCAGGGCATTGACCTTCTGGTCATGCCCTGCCTTTTGAATGACAAATTGTCGCCTTGGGCGGCGCGCAGCGTCGAGCCGTTACGGCGTTTGGTAAAACGCCGTAACTTAGTAGTTGGCCTCGTAGCCGTTACCGTCGCCGGTGGGCTCTTCGTAGTAGTCCGAATCGCTCGAATCGCCTGAGTCATCGGAATCGTCAGAGCTGACCGATGAAGTTGCGGTACCGTTTGCGTAGTCGTCAGACGTGTTGTTGTTCAGGTCGCCGATCGTAGAACTGGAACCGTCGGAAAGACCCATGGTGTTGGGACCCTTGGGATCCTTGCCGGCATCGACGCGCTCCATCATTTCCTTGAGCTCGTCCTCGTAGACAAAGACGTAGCTCACACCGTCGATCATGGTGCTGTCGTCGGCGTACGAGGGCAGGTTGGCCGAGTAGATACCGTCGACATCCATACCGCGCATGGCGTTGACCGTAGCCACGATATCCTGAACGCTCATATCGGTTACGAGCATATCGGACAGCGAATTAACCAGGCCAAAAATCTTCGTGGCATCGAAGTTATTGAGAATCTGGTTGGCAAGGGCGCCAAGCACCTGACGCTGGTGGCGCATGCGCGTGTAATCGCCGTCGGCATAGGTGTAGCGGCAGCGGGCATAGGTAAGGGCGGTGGCACCGTCCATATGCTGCTGGCCAGCGGTAATCTTAATATCCAGGTGCTCGGGGTCGTCAACATCATCGGTTGCGTTAATGTCGATACCGCCAACCGAATCAATCAGCGCCTGCATACCGTCGAAGCTGACCTCGGCATAGTGGGAAATCTGAACACCGCACAGCTCGTTGACCGCCTCGACCATGGCCTCGGCGCCGCCAACGGTATGGCAGGCGTTGATCTTCATGGTCTCGCCCTTGTACTCGACCTTGGTGTCGCGCGGAACGGAAATGAGCGTCGCCTGCTTTTGCGTGGGGTCGATGCGTGCCAGGATAATCGAGTCGGCACGATACGTATCCTCGCCCGGACGGCCGTCGGTGCCAAGAAGCAGCACGTAGAACGGATCCTTTGCCTCATCGGTGTCAACCAGAACCCGACGCAGATTATCGGTAATGACATTAGAATCGCCGAGCTTGCCCATAATGGTAGCAAACCACAGGCCGGCAGCGGTAGTGGCACTCAGCAGCACACCAAGCACGACAATGAGCGCGACGTGACGAATCGTGTGGCTACGACGACGTTGACGAGCGCGCTCGGAATAGCGAGCCACGTTATCGCGACTGTAGATCTTGGCCTGCGCACCAGTTGAGGGTCTTCGGGCGGTGGTATCCGCGAGGGGCTTTTTATTAAACATAGGCAACCTGTATTAGTAGATGACGGGATCGGGGACGGAAGCATGCTCGACATGCGCGCCGAGCGCCTGCAGCTTTTCGACAAACTGCTCGTAGCCGCGCTTGATGTGATGGATGGCCGAAACCTCGGTCGTCCCGTCGGCGATCAAGCCCGCTACGACGAGGGCCGCTCCGCCACGCAGATCGGGCGAGGTAACCTGTGCACCCGAGAAGCCCTTGACGCCATGAATCATGGCATGATGGCTCTCGATACGAATGTCGGCACCCATGCGCACCAGCTCAGAGGCAAACATAAAGCGATTCTCGAAGATGTTCTCGGTAATAACGGAACTGCCGTCGGCAAGGGCGGAGAGCACCATAATCTGCGCCTGCATGTCCGTCGGGAAGCCGGGGAACGGAAGCGTCTGGATGTCGACCGGCTTGATACGCTCGGCACGGTTCACATGGACGCCATCCTCGACGCGCTCGCAGTCGATACCCATGAGCTCCATCTTCTTGAGCACCATGCCCAGGTGAATGGGGCAAAAGCCCGTGACATCGACACCGCGATCGTCGGCCATCAACGCACCGGCAACGATAAAGGTACCGGCCTCGATACGGTCACCCACCACGCGATGGGTAACAGGATGCAGCTCTTCCACGCCCTCGATGGTCACGACAGGCGTACCGGCACCGACAATCTTGGCACCCATTTCGTTGAGCATGTTAGCGAGATCGACGATCTCGGGCTCGCGTGCGGCATTGTCGATGACAGTGGTACCCTGCGCGCGCACGGATGCCATGATGAGGTTCTCGGTTGCACCGACGCTGGCAAACTCGAGCGTGACGGTGGTACCGCGCAGGCCCTGAGGCGCGTTGGCGTTGATGTAGCCGTGGGCGGTGTCGAACTCAACACCCAGGGCCTCGAGACCCAGAATATGCATGTCGATCTTACGAGCACCTAGGTTGCAGCCACCCGGCATGGCAATCTTGGCGCGATGGAAGCGGCCCAACAGAGGCCCCATGACAGCGGTGGAAGCACGCATCTTAGCGACGAGCTCATAGGGAGCCTCCCAGGAATCGACCTGAGAGGTATCAATCTCGAGCGTGTGCTCGTCGAGAACATCGATTGTTGCGCCCATGCCCTTGAGTACCTTGCCCATCACGTGGACATCGGAAATATCTGGCACGTTCTGCAGCGTCGTCTTGCCCGGCGCCAGAAGCGTTGCCGCCATGAGTTTGAGCGCGGAGTTCTTGGCACCCGAGACGGGCACGGAGCCTCCGATGGCGTGGCCACCCTCAACGCGGATAATATCCAAGGTCTACCCTTTCAAAAAGCATGCCCGGGGTGGCTAGGCCATCCCGGGCATGATGTGTTCGCAAATGGTCGAACGCTAAATCGTTTGACTATTGGGCAAGCTTGAGCTTACACCATGCGATTTCATTATAGAGGTAGGCGCGGCGTGCATCATCC
>JAXIZX010000058.1:0-10804 GCA_036303765.1 Collinsella sp.
AGACTGAATTAATTAGTGGAGAGCCGGATACAGGGAGACTTGTAAGTCCGGTTCGGGGGCGAGTGCCCGGAAACCTATCATAGAAATATGACAAGGCGCTGGGTACTTAGCCTACGCGTTTACGACGGAGCAGACGGAGAAGATGGAGGTATACGCTCAGGCCGAGAAGCTGGACGGCGACATCGAGGCGGCGATCCGGCAGCTGGCCGAACGCCGCCGCAGGGAGCGGGAGGCGTAGGGCCATGCGGCGATATGTCTTCGGGATTGTCGGCACGGCCCTCGCCCTCGTTGTCCTGCCATGCCTGCTGCTCCTGACTGTGGATATGGAGGAACGACGCATCGCACCTCTCGCAGGCCGCTGGGCCTCGGTGCTGCACCCCGGCGCCACGGCCGACATACGTCGCGGACCGGAGTGCTATATCCTCACGCTGCGACGCCCCGGCGAGGACTTCCGCCATGGCCGGACTTTCCGCCTGCGCTACCGGCGCGGCATCTACTACCTCGATGCGGGGCGCCGCGTGGAGCTCTACGCCCCGACGACGAATCGGCTGCTGCTCCTGCCGGGCGGCAGCTATCGAAGAATTACGAACCCTTAAAAAACACGACTCATGATGGAAAAAATGAATCCCGTCGTCACGGCTCTGCGCGACGACATACGCCGCCGTCAGCAGGTGGTGCAACACATCGCCTCGCTCGAAGAGCAGCTCGACAGCGACCGCATCTGCGGGGCCTGGCTCGCAGCACAAGGAACGCTCACGGCCTCCCTGCGCCGCATCGGTACGGCAACCTACCGGATGCTCGTCTATGACCACACGCTCTGCTACCGACGGCTGGTGCAGGATGCGGTCGTCACGCTGCGACGCCACCGTCTGCTCTTCGGTGAGGAGGAGGACTGCGGCGCCAACCGCGTGGAGTACGACTCTGCGGCCGACCGGCTCACGCTGGGATGCTACGGCCTGTTCCTGCCCGACGACGCTACGCATCCCGCCGCCGAAGAGTTCGAAACACCCGTCGAATAGCTATGGAAAGACGTCTGGCACTCCTTCTGGTGTGGCTGCTCCTCGGCGCAGGGGCAGCCCGCGCCCAGTGGGTCGTTTCCGACCCCTCGAACCTCGCACAGGGTATCGTCAACTCCACCAATGAAATGGTACACACCTCCTCGACGGCGCAAAGCATGTTGCAGAACTTCCAGCAGACGGTGAAAATATACGAGCAAAACAAAAAGTACTACGACGCGCTGCGCAAGGTCAACAAACTCGTGCGCGACGCCCGCAAGGTTCAGCGCTGTATGCTGCTCGTGGGCGAGATCTCGGACATCTACGTCGACGGCTACCGCCGCCTCGTCACCGACACGAACTTCTCGGTCGAGGAGCTGGCGGCCATCGCCATAGGGTACAAACGCATCATCGAGGAAGCGGCCGGAGAGCTGAAGGACCTCGGCGAGATCATCAACCCCACGGATATGAGTCTCACGGACAAGGATCGTATCGACGTGGTGGAGCGCGTCTATGGCACGCTCATGCGCCACCGGCGCCTCGCGGGTTACTTCACGCGCCGCTGCATCAGCGTTTCGCTGCTGCGCGCACGCACACACCGCGATATGGAGCGCGTGGTGGCGCTCTACGGCACGGACGAACAACGCTACTGGTGATGGTTCACATGCTGCTATCGATGGACAACATGCACGGCATCCTCCGTCAGCTCTATACCGATATGATGACGCTCTGCGAGGGCATGACCTCCGTAGCCTCGGGCATCGCAGGTCTCGGAGCGCTGCTCTACATCTCCTACCGTGTGTGGCAATCGCTGGCACGCGGCGAGGCCATAGACCTCTTTCCGCTGCTGCGGCCCTTCGCACTGGGGATCTGCATCATGTTCTTCCCCACACTCGTACTGGGATCGCTCAACGGAATCCTCTCGCCCGTGGTGCAGGCCACGCACTCGCTTATGGTCGGCCAGACCTTCAATATAGAACACTACATGGAGCAGCGCGAAGCGCTCGAACGCGAGGAGCGCGAGCGGCTGCCTGCGGACTCCTACTACGCGGAGGATCCCGAAATGGAGCGCGAGCTCGACGCCCTGGGGCTGGACGAGCAGACGCGCAGCACCCTCGACAAGATGGACGAAGAACGCTCCTCGTGGTCGTTCAAGGGCTGGCTGATGAAAGGATTAGCCTACATACTGGAGCTGGCCTTCGCCGCCGCAGCGGTCGTCATCGACGCACTGAGGACCTTCTATCTGGTCGTGCTCTCCATCCTCGGACCTCTGGCATTCGCCATCGCAGTCTTCGACGGATTCCAGAGCTCGCTTACCAACTGGCTCTCCAAGTACGTCTCGATCTACCTGTGGCTGCCGATCTCGGATCTCTTCTCGGCCATCATCGCTCGTCTGCAAATACTCTCGCTCCAGCAGGAGACGACGGGCGGCACGGCCGTCACGCTGATCTTCATGGTCATCGGCATCTGCGGCTACATGTGCATCCCCTCGATCTCTACGTGGATCGTGCAGACCGGAGGCATATCGAGCTTCAACCATACCGTAGCCCGCACCACGACACTGGCGGCCGGCTTAATGGGCATGGCCGCAGGAAAAGGATACGCCGGCGGCAAGGCCGCGTGGCACGGCGTCAGGTGGGTTGCCGGAAAACTCCGGAGAACACGTCAATAACCGCTTTACATTCGCTGTATGGAATTCAAAAGTCTTAAAAATATCGAAAGCAACTTCCGGCTCATACGCATCTGCTGCGCCCTTTTCGCCGGATTGTGCGCTGCCGTGGCCGTAGCCTCCGTAGGCTTCTCCTATGCCTTCGCCGAGCGGCAGCGGCAGAAGATCTACGTCCTCGACGGCGGACGGTCGCTCATGGTCGCACTCTCGCAGGACCTCTCCCAGAACCGCCCCGTGGAGGCGCGCGAGCACGTGCGGCGCTTCCACGAGCTCTTCTTCACCCTCTCGCCCGACAAGGCGGCCATCGAGTCCAACCTGAACCGTGCGCTGCTGATGGCCGACCGATCGGCCCTGTCGTATTACAAGGCCCTGAGCGAAAAGGGATTCTTCAACCGCCTGATCGCCGGCGGCATCTCGCAGACCGTACGCATCGACAGCATACGCTGCAACTTCGACAGCTATCCCTACCAGGTGACGACCTACGCCCGGCAGCGCATCATGCGCGAGAGCACCATCACCGAGCGGTCGCTCGTAACGACCTGCCGCCTCATCAACGCCGTGCGCTCGGACAACAACCCCCAGGGGTTTCTGCTGGAGAATCTGAACGTCATCGAAAACAAGGACCTCGCAACTTATGACCGTTGACAGGCTGCGCGTACGAACACGTTATGCGAGGCGGTGGCTGCGCCGCCGACACGACCGTCTGGCGCCCCGCCAGCGGCAGCGCATCGCTCTTGCGGCGCTGCTGCTTTTCGCCGCCGCCGATATGTGGATGCTGCTGCGGGGCGTCTTATCCTGAATATCAAATTCCGATGAAGATGAAAGAACCAAAAGATGAAATCCGCTCCCGCAGGCGGCCGAAGGTCAACGTCCTGCTCGTGGCTGCCGCGCTGCTCGTACCCTTCACGTTGTTCATGTGGCGGATATTCGGCACGAAGGAGACACCGCAGCAGGAAGGGGCTGCGGGGATCAACTTCTCCGTGCCGGAGGGCCGCGAGCAACAGATCGAAAGCTCCAAGCAAAAGGTCGTGGCGAAGGTCCGGACCGAGGCGTTGCAGGCCCAGCGGCTGCTCACGCTCGGCGAGGAGTCCTTCTCGCTGCTGGACGACCGCACGGAGCAACCTCCGTCCCGGCAGAACCCCATGCAGGAGGCAGATGAGGCCAACCGCGCCCTGCAGCGGCAGCTCGCACAAACCTATGCGCCCCGCACCTCCGAGCGGGAAGTCGAGCATCTGCGGCGTCAGGTCGAGGAACTCTCCGCACGGCTCGATGCGTCGCCGCCGGCAGCTTCCGCAGATCCGCTGGAGCTGGCCGAGCGACAATATCAACTGGCTCAGAAGTACCTCGGCGGCGGAACACCGCACATCGACACCGTACCGGCCGAACGGAGACGGCTCTGCGTGCTGCGCCCCGTGCCGGACCGGGCACTGACGGCTTCGACGCTCGGCGCAGCGGCAGATTCCGCACAGGAGCGCAACACGGGGTTCCTGACTGCCGAAGGCGAAAAGATCCCGGAGCATAACACGGCCGTCTGCGCGTGCATAGCGCAGACACAGACCGTGCGCTCGGGAGAGATGGTCCGCCTGCGGCTGCTCGAAGAGGCCGCAGTCGACGGCGTACGGCTGCCGCGCGGCACCTCCCTCTACGGCGAAGCATCGCTCGACGGCGTGCGTCTGCGGATCGTCGTGCGCAGCATCCGATACCAGGGGCGGATCTTTCCCCTCGAAGCCGCAGCTTACGATCTGGACGGGCAGCCGGGGCTCAACATCCCCGACTCGCGCGAGCGCCGAGCCGTGAAGGAGGCCCTCGCCGACATCGGGCAGCAGACCGGCACGAGCATCGACATCAGCCGCAACGCCGGGCAGCAGGTGCTCGCAGACATCTCCCGCACGGCCCTGCGCGCTACGACGCGGTATGCGGCCGAGAAGCTCAAAGAGGTCAAGATCACACTTAAAGCCGACCACAGGATCTATTTACTGTCGAAAGAATAAAACCGTCATGAACCGATTATCCAGTCTTTTCCTTACGATCGCAGCGCTGCTTGCGGCCCTCGCCGCAGATGCGCAGCACGTCGATGTAGCACCCCGCCGTATCGAAGTGGGCTTCAACAAGACCGTACACATCCTCTTTCCGTCGCCCGTGACCTACATCGACATCGGGTCGATGGACATCATCGCCGGGAAAGCCGCAGGAGCCGAGAACGTCGTGCGCGTGAAAGCCGCCGTCCGAGACTTTCCGAAAGAAACGAACCTCACGGTCATCACCGAGGACGGAGGCTACTACTCCTTCGATGCACGCTATGCCGAGAACCCGCAGGTCGCAACGCATGAGATAGGCGCTGCGACGTCCGCGTCCCCGGCCGTGCAGACGCCGCCCGCAGAAGGTCGCGTGCTGCTCGAAGCCACCGGACGCGAACGTCCCGCCGTAGTCAAGAAGACGCTCAACGACATCTACAGGCTCAACCGAACCGAGATGCGGCTGCGGAAAAAACATTACGGCATCGAAACGGAGGTGCAGGGAATCTACGTCCGCAACGACGTGATATACATCCATCTGTCGCTATACAACAACTCCAACATCTCCTTCGAAGTCGAGGACCTGCATTTTCGGATCGAGGACCGCAAGGTCGCAAAGCGAACGGCACAGCAGATAACGCCACTCGAACTGCTGCGCGTATGCAACGACCTGCGTATCGTACGTGCCCATCAGCGCCAGAGAACCGTCTTCGCGCTGCCCAAGTTCACCATGCCCGACGACAAGATCCTCGTACTCGAAATCGTCGAACGAAACGGAGCACGCCATCAGCGTATCGAGATTCGCAACAAGCAGATCAGGCTGGCACGGACCCTTTGATCCGCAGCGGATCGCTCCGTCGGGCACAATAATTTCGGCCGGAGAGTTGTTATATTACTAAATATTGGTAACTTTGTAGCTGAACAAGAGAAGGAACTATGAGAACGACATCCGTAGCGCTCGGAGACTATTTCGAGAGCTTCATCAAAGCCAAGATCGCCCAGGGGCGTTATAACAATGCCAGCGAGGTCATACGCGCCGGGCTGCGGCTGCTCGAAGAGAACGAGAGCCGCACGCTCGACCTGCAAAATGCCGTCGCCGAAGGATTCGACAGCGGCATCGCGGAAGGTTTCGATCCCGAGCGGCATTTGCAGCATTTGAAAGCCCGACGTGCAGATGACTGAACTTCGTTTTACCCGCAAGGCCGTCGAGGACCTCTCGGACATCTGGCGTTACACGGTAGAGCGGTGGTCGGAAGAGCAGGCAGACCGCTATTACGGATTGCTTGTGGCGACCTGCCGAAAGATCGCCGCAAGCACCGTCCCGATCGGACGCCGTTACGAACAGATCGCCGAGGGGTTGTATGGATTCAGAGTCGGACGGCACATCCTCTTTTACCGCATCGAATCCGACCGGATCATTCTAATCGTCAGAATCCTCCACGAACGGATGGACCTCGGAAACCGTTTCGCAGAGTAACGACCGCACAACATCGTCGCCGCAGGAGTCGAGTCCCCTGCGGCGACGATTGTTTCATACCGAAGCGACTATTTTTTAAGACACTCGACGAACGCCTTCGAAGGCTTGAACGCCGGGACGGTATGCGCCGGCACGAGGACGGTCGTGTTGCGCGAGATGTCGCGGGCCTTCTTCGCGGCTCGCTCACGGCGCACGAAACTGCCGAAGCCCCGGAAATAGACATTCTGTCCGCCTATCTGGGCTGCACGAATCCGCTCCAACAATGCCTCGACGACACCTGCGACCATTTTACTCTCCAGACCCGTTTGTCCGGCAATTTGCTTGACGATCTCTGCTTTTGTCATAAGTGCTGCATATTGATGTTCGTTATATTTGCAAAAATAGCGATTTTCAGCAGCACCGGCAACTCTGTTTCGCCGTTTTTTCCCGGATGTATCTCGAATTCGACTCAAGAATAACCGGTCTCTTCCGAATGATCTTATGCAGAAACCTTCAGCCTGTCCGATGCAGCGCGGCCAAGCGTTGCAATACGGGGAGCTTTATCTCTTTTATGGCGGGCGGCTCGGACAAGAGACATGTTGTCGTTCACGAGGCGGACGATGCGGTCATGATACTCCGTATTCCTATTGCACGCCCCGCGTGACTGCACGACCTGCAACCGCGACAGCGAAACCTCCACCGTTTCCACCCTCCGGTCCGCGATGCGGGCCGAGAGGAGGAGCGAATCGCTCTTGTCGTGATACCGCTCGACGCAGTGGTGCATAGCCTTGCCCTCCTCGATAAATTCCTGAACGCTTTGCAGCACCCGAACTTCGATCTCTCCGTCCGAAAAAGCGATGCCGAGGTACCTGCCCTTGGCCTTCCGGTACTGTTCCTCGTATTCGAGGTATTCCGCACGCCGGCGTGCGACCTGCTCCTCGGCCTCGATGCGGGCCAGAAGCGCATGGCAGCGGTCGTGCGCCTGCCGGAAATCCGACGGACAGACGTAGTGCGCGTTATGTATGTCCTTGCCCAACCGGCCCAGCATGTCGATATAGTCGCACCACGAAGCCGCATCGTCGATGCGGTAGCCGTTGCGCAGGCAGATGCGGAGCGAAGGCCAGTAATCTTCGATCCGACGCCCGCCCGCTCGGCAGAAGTAGCGGAACAAGTCGTAGCGCCCGATTTTAAGCAGCGTTTCCGCATGGCGCTGACTGAAGGTATATCGGAAGATACCGACAGGATTCTCCGCATAAAGGTCGTAGCGAAGTCCCATCCTTCGCAATTCGGGGATAAGGCGGCAGCGAGGGTAACTCCGTTCGACGGATATGCGGTTGTAAAACCAACATTCCGACCGCAGCTCCAGCGGCGTAGCGCAGCGCCACACATCGTAGGAATAATAGGACATATTGCGCATGCGTGCTACGGTAGCGATTTTTCCGTCGGGCGTAATCCAGCGCTGCATGACCTCGCAGCATTCGTAGCGTGCGGGTTGTCCGTCCCGCACCCGCCGTTCGAGAAGGAAGTAGCGTACGACCTGCAAGCCCTCCCTTGTCGTGACTACAGAGAGATAAGCCTTATTCCAGGACGTGCGCCGACGGGTGGTTACGACCGTAAGTCGCACGCCGCAATGCGGGCAGACGGCACGGTCGATTTGCTGATCTCCCTGCCACGTATGCCGACATTCGGTGCAGGTGATTTTTCCCCTCTTGGTGCGGAATGCTTCATGTGGCAGAAGATGGGCATAGCCCCAATGCAGCTGCGCGGGTGTGATCTCCGGCAGGCGGCCGCTTGCCGCCACGATGCGCCGTTGCAGTTTCGTTCTCGGCTTCATGGCTCAGAAAAGACTTTGTTGATTCGCCGCGTTTGCGGCATTCGACGCAGGTTGGGATTTGCTCTTGTGCGTTATCTTCGCATAGGCTTCGTCGGTGGCTTTGCGAAGCGCCTGCTCGTGCGCCTCGCGCTGCTCCTCCTCGGTCAGAACGATCGTATGGTTCACGACGACGCGGCAATCGAGCGGCCTGCCTACGTCGATGTCGTCCTCATCGTAGTAATGCACGGCCAGCGAATAGATCTCCGCGTCCGTGAAGCCGTTGCAGCCGCTCTGCTGGACATAGTTCAGAATAAAGGTGATGCAGTCGTCGAGGTTTTTATGCTCTTTGGCACAGGAGGCCGCGAAAAGCGCATCCGCGCCTGCACGCTGCTCCAGATATTCCCGGATCGTATCCCGGAAATGTTCGCTCGGTTTTGTCATAATGGTGTCGGGTTTGGTTAAGAAATAAAAAGCCGTAAGGAGCGGATAACCGCTCCTCCCGGTATCGACATTATTTATAACTGTTATGCCGCAAGCGATGCTGACGCTTCCGGCCACAGATCCGGGTCGAACGGCTCTCCTTCAGGCTCCGGAACATCCTCCGCAGGGTTCTCCTGCGGAATGTCAGGATCCTCGGGAACCACCGGATCGAAGGCTTCCACCTCGGCGGCCAACTCCTGCGCCTTGCGCTGCTCCAAAGCGTGAAGCTGCTCTTCGAGTCTGGATTGCGTCTTCTCCAGGCGATCCAGATGCTCCGCGATCACACGCTCGCTCGTCTCCTTGTCCTGTTGCAGGGCGAACTGACGCAGCAGTTGAAGCTCGAACGTTTCATCCGTCTGCCGGAACTCTTCGATATGGTCCATGCAGTCGAAGATCACCGAGCGCATCAGCATATTCATGCGATCCCCGTCCAGATGATCGAGAAAATCGCCGATCTGTTGCACATCCTGCAAGGCTTCGCGCTCCAAACCCAGTTTCTCGGCGTAGCTCGACGGAAGCAGGCGTAGCAGCGAATAGCCGTACAGCCGGCTCTCGGAAGCCGCAAGAGCGGAGGAAGAAATCTCCGTTTCCCGAAGTACTCGTTTCAGGTCCGTCGTCATCTGCGTATAGCATGAGCGATGTGCCATAACGATGCGGCTCTCAAGCTCCTCGACAATGGGACGCGGAGCGATCGACGTATAGACCGTGACGCCCTCGTCGTCGGACGTCTCCTCGATCTGCTCCGGAACCTCCTCGTAGAACAGATCGACGTCCAGCATACCGATAAGGGCATATTTACGCACTCGGCCCGCGTCGATCTCCGCATCCAGCTTCTTCATATTCTCACGGTACTCCGAAACCTCGGATTCGTACTCCGCCAGAGCCTCTAAATACTCATCCCGGTCCTCGTAATCCGACTCTTGGGGGACCTCGACGTCAGGAAGCACGGGAACGTCCGGCTCCCACATGCTGTAGGTGTCGATGACCTCGACCGTATAACCTTGGGATGTGAGGCGTTCGAGAACGGCATCCGAATAGTGCCCCACCTCCACGGCAAGCAGCGTGCGAGGGTCGTTTCGCTGCATCCGGATCGCTTTCTCAACTAAAAATTCGTCGTTCTTGCGGATCATGCAGGCCCGGTTTTCGCAGCCCGCACACCCTTCGGCAAGGTCCGAAAAGAGAATGTTGTTGGCCGTATTCTCGGCACAGGTCGAGCACTCCGTCTTGTCGAATTTATAGGTGTTCAGCTTGGTCATGTAGCGGTCGTGAAGGTACTGGCCCACCTGACGGGGTGACGTGTTCTTCCACGAGTTGTGACCGTCGTTTGCGAAATGCTCCTCGAAGACGCACTGCTGAATCTCCGAAGGGTATTTGGCCAACTCGATGGCCATGCTTTCGATGATCTCCTCGCGTTCGAGCAGGTTCGCGAGCGGCTCGATAAGGTCGTTGAGCTTCAGGTGTGAACGGATGTAACGCTCGCTCTTGCCGAACTTGTCGACGAGCGTCGAGACCGTATGACGGCCCGTTTTGAGCGCTCGAAGGAATGCCGCAGCCTCTTCGAGAGGCGCTACGTCCTCACGCTGGAGGTTCTCCGTGATGGCCATATCCTCCGCATCCTCGTCCGTGAGATGTTCATAGACAAGGGCCTTGATGTGTGTGAAGCCCGCACGCTGCGCGGCCCGGTAGCGGCGCTCCCCGTAAACGATTTCGTAGTGCTCGCCGCTGCCGCGTACGCAGATCGGTTGCAGCTGGCCCGTCTGCTGCATACTCAGGGCGAGTTCATCCAGCGACGACTCATTCAGATTGCGGCGAGGGTTATAGGTGCTGCAAACGATCCGATTCAGCTCCAGAAGGACGATCGGCGTAGCGGCAGGAGTGCCCTCCGAAGCGGACGCGACGGCTTCGGATGCGGCAGCGGAGGTTGTCGAACTTTGTTCCGAGAGCGGTGCTGCGGAAGCAGCAGTGGTCGTCGCCGGGGCAGGGAGGGAGGATTTCCGAGAAGCGGACTTCTTCGTCTTCGTCATAATGATTGGACAGTTTTTACCGTGTGTCTCACGTGTTGGTGCGATGCAAAGTCTATTTGCATCGGATACGATAATCGATAATTCTTCGAGGGGCGATCCCGAACGGATCGGTTGCCTCGGAAAGAATACTGGTGCACCGTGCGAACGAAGCGACGGAAAAATACCGAAGCCCTCGCGAGGATGATTTTTCCGCTGCGTAGAGAGCGAGCGCCGCAGGCGCGGACGGGCACCTATCTTTTCCGACGGCAACCGAAAGAGGATGCTACTGACAAAGTGAAAATCGTTCCGACGGGAAACAACAAAAGAAAAACATCATTAAGACAATATTTCGAAATTGGAACAGTCTTATAAA
>JAXIZX010000059.1:0-2655 GCA_036303765.1 Collinsella sp.
CGCGCTCGATGCGAACGACAATATCATCATGTCGGGCACGAAGGCCGACGATTGCTCGGTCGCGGGCTTCAAAAGCGCACTCGAAAGTGGGGCGATCGCCTACGGCGGCAAGTACAGCGCGCCCGACTACGAGCGAATATCGGCCTCGGGCTGCACGCTCGCCATCGAGAACACCATGATCAACCACACGCCCGATGTGAAGGAAAAGCTGCAGAAACTCGGGCTCGTCGTGCTCACCGAACAGTCGTCGAGCGAGCCCAAAGCACTCGGGCGCGTCGAGTGGATTAAGCTTTTCGGCGTCCTGTTCGACAAGGAAGACGAGGCCGCGCACCTGTTCAACGAGCAGAAGGCCCGCGTCGAGCAAACGTCGGGGCTCGCGTCGTCAGGTAAAACCGTGGCGTATTTCTACATTAACTCGAACGGGGCCGCCGTCACGAGGCGGGCGGGCGACTACGTGGCGCAGATGATCGAGCTTGCAGGCGGCAGCTACGCGCTCGATGACGCGCAGACGGCGTCGACGTCAGGTTCGTCAGTAACGCTCGAAATGGAGCGC
Source organism: Collinsella sp. (assembly GCA_036303765.1). Taxonomy (GTDB): domain Bacteria; phylum Actinomycetota; class Coriobacteriia; order Coriobacteriales; family Coriobacteriaceae; genus Collinsella. The sequence goes on from JAXIZX010000059.1 coordinate 554, forward strand.
TTCTACGCGACGGCGAAGGATGCCGACATCATCGTCTACAACGGCACCATCGACGAATCGGTTGCCACCTTGAACGATTTCGTAGGCAAAAACGCGCTATTGTCGCAGTTCAAAGCCGTGAAGAACGGCAACGTCTGGGTCACAAGCGCCGACATGTACCAGCAGATGACCTCTACCGCCGACATTATCGACGAGCTGCACGAGGCGTTCACCGGCGATGACGCGAGCGACTTCCATTATCTGAGGAAGCTTGGCTAGCGCCATGAGAAGCCGGCTTTCCATGGCATACGACGAATCGGGGCGCGCCGCGCGGTGTCGCGTCGTGACGGCGCTGCTCGCTGTTGCCCTCATCCTGCTCGTCGGGGCCAACCTGTGCATCGGGAGCGTGCTCGTGCCCGCAGACCACATCCCCGGCATCCTTTCGGGCGGCGCGGCCAATTCCATGGAAAGCCAGGTCATCTGGGAGATTCGCCTGCCGCGCGTTCTTTCAGCCGTGCTTCTCGGCGGGGCACTTTCGCTCTCCGGGTTCCTGCTGCAGACGTTTTTCAACAACCCCATCGCCGACCCGTTCATCTTGGGCGTCTCCTCGGGCGCAAAGTTCGTCGTCGCGCTTACGATGATCGTACTTCTGGGCGCGAACCAGGCCATGTCCTCGCCGGCCATGGTGGCCGCAGCGTTTCTGGGCTCGCTTATCACCATCGGCTTCGTGCTCCTCATCGCACGGCGCATAAGTTCCATGGCCATGCTCATCGTGGCGGGCGTCATGGTGGGATACATCTGCTCGGCGGCGACGAACTTCCTCATCGCCTTCGCCGACGACCAGTCCATCGTGAACCTGCACAACTGGTCTTTGGGTAGCTTCTCGGGTTCGAGCTGGGATGACGTCGCGGTCATCGCGGTCGTGGTGATCACCGTGAGCGCATGCGTATTCGCGATATCGAAGCCCCTTTCCGCCTTCCAGCTGGGAGAAGCCTACGCGAAAAGCGTCGGCGTGAACGTCGCACGCTTCCGCGTGGTGCTCGTCCTTCTAGCGAGCATGCTCTCCGCCTGCGTGACCGCGTTCGCTGGTCCGGTGTCGTTCGTAGGTATCGCGGTTCCGCATCTCGTGAAGTCGGCGCTGAAGTCGTCGAAGCCCATCCGCGCGATTCCTGCGTGCTTCTTGGGGGGCGCCATCTTCTGCGCGGGCTGCGATTTGATCGCGCGCACGTTGTTCTCTCCCGTCGAGCTTTCCATCAGCGCCGTCACCGCCATCTTCGGCGCGCCGGTGGTTATCGCGCTCATGTTGAAGAAACGAGTGAGGTAGATGGGGGAATTCATGCCGCGGCCCAAAACGCTCAGAGGGGAGTCGAACCTCGAAACCCCGGTCGCAACGAAGGCTGACGGAGCGCCGCTTTTCCGCATAAGCGACCTGTCGGCGGGCTACGACAAAAAGGTCGTAGTCGAAGGCGTCGAGCTGGAGGTTCGCGCGGGCGACGTCGTGGCGCTCATCGGGCCGAACGGCTCGGGCAAGTCGACCATCTTGAAAACCATCACACGCCATCTGGCACCGCTTGCCGGCGCGGTCGAGCTCGACGGGCGGGAGATTTCCCGATGGAAGACGGCGGAGTTCGCAAGGAACCTTGCCGTTATGCTGACAGATCGACCCCGGACCGAGCTCCTCACCTGCCGCGATATCATAGAGGCGGGAAGGCATCCCTACACCGGGCGAATGGGCACACTCTCGCCCGACGACCATAGTCGGGTCGACGAGGCCATGAAAACCGCACATGTGGAAGAGCTCGCCGAGCGCGACTTCATGCAGATAAGCGACGGGCAACGCCAGCGCGTCATGCTCGCACGCGCCATCGCGCAGGATCCGCGCGTGCTCGTGCTCGACGAGCCCACGTCGTATCTCGATATCCGCTACCAGATCGACCTGCTGCGAATACTTCGCCACCTTGCGAAATCGCGGAATGTGGCTATCATCATGTCCATCCACGAACTCGAGCTCGCGCAGAAAAGCGCCGACAAGGTGATTTGCGTGAAGGACGGCCGGGTCTTCCGCGCCGGCGCACCCGAGGACATATTCACGCGCGAGACGATTGGCGAGCTCTACGGCCTTC
>JAXIZX010000060.1:0-4036 GCA_036303765.1 Collinsella sp.
AATCTATGCCCAATTAACAACCGTCAGGGAATTGTAATTGATGGTGAAGGTTCAAAGGTTATTTGCAAAGACTAATTTAAAATTCCAGTTTGCTGCACTCGTTCCTAGCAGGGTTTGGGGCAGGAGGGGCGCAAGAGACGGGAGGGCCTTGTACGCGTTCCTGCGCGAGGACCGCGGGGAGGGACTGCCTGGGTACGGCACCTGTCAACTCGGTCTACGTCTTTGATGACCGGGTCGTACTCAATATCAACTTCACGGATGATGCCAAAACGGTCACCCGTGAGGAAGTGTTGGATTCGAGTGCTGTGGACAATGTTCCAGCATGCTGGGATCGAACTCGCTAGCCGGAATCACACGGTACCCGTGGCGCAGGAGCAGGTCGACGAAAACACCGTTGCCCGCGGTGAGCGTACCGCTAAAGGTGCCGTCGTAGATGTGACCCGCACCGCACGAGGGGCTGCGGTCCTGAAGGATGCACGCGACTATCTCTTCCGGTCCGCCCGCCTGCTCGCACATATCGAGCGCACGTTGGGCACCCAGGCGAAATTCGCGATCAACCGAGATGCCCTCGCAGGTACGAACCTCGCCGTTCACAATCTCGGACGGCTTGCGCGGCGTGGGAAGACCCCCAAAGACCTCAGGACACACCAAGAGGACCTCGGTCCCCGTGCGCTCGCAGGCCTCGACCAACTCTCGATGATAGTTGTCGAGCCCGTTATACTTGCAGCTCTCGCCCATCAAGCAGGCACTTACCACGATCTTCATATACAACTCTCCCTACGCAAAACGCCCCATTTGAGATGGACACTCAAATGGGGCGATTGAGACTGCGCAACCAGTATTACTGCTGCTTCGGCATCAGCGGATTCTCGCGCGTGAGGAGATTCATAAACTCCTCGCCCGTGATCGTCTCCTTCTTGTACAGATAACGAGCCAGCTCGTGGAGCTTGAACTTGTTCTCCTTCAGGATCTGCAGAGCGCGGTCGTGCGCGTCCTCGATCAGCTTGGCGACAATTGCGTCCACGCGCTCGGCCGTACCGGGGGCGCAGGTGAGCGACGTGTCCTGGTTGAGATACGCATTCTGCACGGTACCGAGCGCCATCATGCCAAACTCATCGGACATACCAAAGCGCGTCACCATGTTGCGGGCGAGCTTGGTGGCCTGCTCGATATCGTTGGCGGCGCCGGTCGTCATCTCACCAAAGATGAGCTCCTCGGCGGCACGTCCGCCGCAGTAGACGGCGAGCTTGTCCAGGACCTCCTGGCGTGTGGTCAGGAAGCGCTCATCCTCCTCAACCTGCATGGTATAGCCCAGAGCGCCGCTCGTGCGCGGCACGATGGTAATCTTGGTGACCGGCGCAGACCCCTTCTGGCGGGCGGCAACGATAGCATGGCCGATCTCGTGGTAGGAAACGACCTGCTTCTCGTGGTCGGACAGCACCGTGGACTTACGCTGCTGTCCGGCGATAACGACCTCCACCGACTCCTCAAAATCGTCCTGCGTGGCACGCTTGCGCCCCTCGCGGACGGCACGTAGGGCGCCCTCGTTGATGATGTTGGCCAGGTCGGCGCCCGAGGCGCCGGGCGTGGCGCGGGCAATCGCGGACAGGTCGATCGGCGGCTGCGTCTTCACGCTCTTCGCATGCAGCTCGAGGATGTTCTTGCGGCCGGTCAGGTCGGGCAGCTCAACGGGGATGCGGCGGTCAAAACGGCCGGGGCGCAGCAAGGCCGGGTCAAGGCTGTCGGGACGGTTGGTGGCAGCGAGGACGACGATGCCCTTGTGGTTATCGAAGCCGTCCATCTCGGTCAGCAACTGGTTGAGCGTCTGCTCGCGCTCATCATTGCCGCTAAAGCCGCCGCCGTCACGCTTTTTGCCGATGGTATCGATCTCGTCGATAAACACGATACACGGGGCCTTTTCCTTGGCCTGCTTAAACAGGTCGCGAACCTTGGCGGCGCCGCGGCCGACAAACATCTCGACGAACTCAGAGCCCGAAATGCTAAAGAACGGCACGCCCGCCTCGCCGGCCACAGCCTTGGCGAGTAGGGTCTTACCGGTACCCGGAGGGCCAACAAGGAGAGCACCGCGCGGCAGCTTGGCGCCAATTTCCTCGTAGCGCTGCGGCTTCTCCAGAAAGTCGACGACCTCCTTGAGGGATTCCTTGGCCTCTTCCTGGCCAGCGACATCCTTAAAGGTCACGCCCACGTCCTTGGAGGCGATCACGCGAGCACCGGACTTGCCCAGTCCGCCGCCGCCAAAACCGCCGCCACCAAAGTTCATCGACGGGCCGTCATCGCCCATAGCCTTCTTCATGCGGCGGTTGAGCCACCAGCCGATGAGGAAGAAAATCGCCATGGGAAGGATGAGTGTGAGCAGGTAGTAGGTCATCAGACCCGAGTTTTTATCTGGAACGACGGACTCCAGGGACGCACCGGATTCAAGCACGCGATCGGTAAAGCCCGCATCATTCGGCACACCGGTCGTCTTGTAAGCGATGTTCTCGTCCTCGCCCTTTTTGGTGTAATAAATCGAGTAATCGTCCGTGTTGTACTCAACCTTGTCAACGCTCTTCTTATCGAGCGCTTTGACAAACGTCGAATAATCGGTCTTCGTAATCTGCTGCGTGTGACCGATGTTGGGGAACAGAACGGTCGAGAGCACGAGGTAGACGACGAAGGCGATGAGCACGTAGAGGATCATATTCCGTCTACGTTTGTTGTCATCCATCTCCATCTGCTTGAACTCCATCTACTGGGGTTGATAATGCTTTCTAGAATACCCAACCCAGACGGCGATAAACCGACGCCGGGCACGAAAGGACAGAGATGGCATCACTGGAAGTCGGCAAGGTTCAAATCTATACGGGCGACGGCAAGGGCAAGACGACGGCTGCGCTGGGGCTCGCGCTGCGTGCCACGGGCTATGGACTTAACGTGCTCATGCTTCAGTTTGCCAAGAAGCTGCACTGCGCCGAACATGATGCAGCACCTCGTTTAGGGCTACGCATCGTACAAGCCGACCGCGACACACCCGAGGCTTGCGCCGCGCAGATCATGGAGCTCGCATGCGAGCAGATATCACAGGTCGACGTTCTGATTTTGGATGAACTCGGCGAAGCCATGCGCCGCGGCTTCGTGACGCGCGAGGATGTCGAAGCGCTGATCGCGATAAAGCCCGCCACCACGGAGCTCGTGCTCACCGGCCGGGGCTTGCTGCCCCTCGCGAACCTCGCCGTCCTTGTCACCGAAATGCGCCCCATCAAACACTACTTCGACGAAGGACTCCTAGCCCGCCAAGGCATCGAATACTAGCCATTGGGGACGTCCCGAATGGCTAGGCGGTGGCGCGGCCGAGCCAGTTGCCGCTGTGATGGTAGACGGTGAACATCATGCCGGTGATTACCCAGGTTACGGGGAAGACCAGCAGTAGATGCTCGAGCGACGGATCGAACGGCATAATCGCAAACACCCAGATCACCCTGAGCACGACGGTGCCAAAAATCGTGAGCAACATGGGCTGCAAGCTCACACCGGCACCGCGAATGGAGCCCGACGCGTTTTCGATAATCGAGAAGATCGCGTAGAACGGCGCGATGAAATGAAGAATCGTCGCGGTGTACGACGATATCGAAGCATCGTCGACAAACAGACGCGACAACGGACCCGAGAACACCAGCAGCATGGCAGACAGGCCACCAATGAGCATAAACGACAGCACGAGCGACGTATGGTAGCCCTTGCGCATGCGCTCGTAGTTGCGCGCGCCAAAGTTCTGCGCCGAGAACGTGGTGATCGACACGCCAAGCGCCTCGGTGACCATCCAGACAATGCCATCCAGGCGACCCGAAAGACCCCACGCCGTGGTGACATCGGCACCAAACGAGTTGACCGACACCTGGATCAAAACGTTGGAAATCGAATACGCAGCAGACTGAAAGCCAAGCGGCAGGCCGCACGAGATCATGCTCTTACAAATGCCAGGATCAATACCGAGCTTGGACAGACACTATGACCCAATCCGAGGGCACTAAAAAGA
>JAXIZX010000061.1:0-3373 GCA_036303765.1 Collinsella sp.
CAATATTTATTGGTCGCACCATCATAGCCGTACGCCTTGTCTTCGAACGGCGAAGTAATGGAATTGAGGAACCAGTACTCACCACTCTGGGAGCCGTTGTACGTAACGCCCTTGGCCTTCAGAACCGTCTCAATAAGGTTCTGAGCCGTAGAGCCCTCGGGCAGGGAAACGTTGCTTGCCGAGCCCCAGCGAGTACTGTTGCCGTTGACATCGGGACCGATAACATCGACAGACCCAAGAACCTGACCGGGGAGGGCATCGGCGTCAGCACCATACATAAAGGTGACGGCGTCACCCTCCTGGAGCTTGTAGGCACCGGCGCCAACGTCGGCGAACTTGCCATTTACGTAAAAGCGCCAATAGCTCTTGGTCGCAGCATCCCAGCCATAGGACTTACTGTCGAACGGCGAAGTAATACCGTTGAGGAACCAGCCCCAAGACGATTCGCTAGCATCGAGCTTAAGGCCGGTCTGCTCAAGGAGATCCTTGGCAGTAGAGCCCGCCTTGAGACTCGTCTGACCCGTCGAAGCCCAAACCTGCTGCTTGCCGTCCTTGTCCTTACCGAGAACCTGAACAGAAGCATAGACAGAATCGGACGGCAACTGGTCGCCCCAGCCACCGTAGAACCACGTGACGGTATCGCCGGCATGGATGGTGACATTGTCCGCCGTATAGTCGCTCGGCTTGCCGTTGATAAACAGCTGCCAATAGGTCGAATAATCTTGGGGCGTACCCAGCTCAACACCGTTGTACTTAAGGCTCAGAATGAAGGAGCCCGCAGCAACGGCGTCAATATCATTCGCCTCGAGCGCGACCTTCGTAAGGTCAAGCGCGCTCGAGCCGGACGTCACCACATACTGCGCGTTATCGACCCAAGTCTGAGTCTTGCCCTGGGCATCGCGACCAATGACGGTCACATTTGCGGCAACCTGGTCCTTAACGACAGGGGACGAGCTACCAGCCGTATAGGCAAACTCAATCTTCTGCCCCTGGGTGAGCTTGACGCTGCTCGCGCCAACCGAGGAAGACGCGCCGTCGACGAACAGCTGCCAGAAGGCATAAGTCGTCGGATCGTAGGCAAGCGTGCGACCATCGCTCGGAGATGTGATGCTTTTGAGGTAGAAGCCGTATGCCGTGTTCGGTTCGTAATCCGCTTTAAAGCCCGTCTTCTGCTGCAGCTTAACGAAGGCATCCGCAGCCGTCGCGCCCTCGTCGAGCTTGAGCTGCGTAGGTGCCACCCAGGTCTGAGCCTTGCCGTCGGCATCGGTGCCGATAATCGAGAACGAGACCTCGACTTGCTTCTTGGCGACATCGCCGGTTTCTGTCGGGTTCTCTGTCTGGACGGCAGCCGCGGCGGCAGATCCTGCTTGGCCAGCGGATACCGTCGAAGACTGCTCGCTCGTGGCAGGGCTCTCCCCCGTCGCCGAGCCTTCGTCGCCAGTTGCTGCCTCTGTTGTGGCGGCACTGGCTGCAGGCGCGCTCCCGGAATCCGAAACCTCGGCGCCGCTCTGCTCAGCGGTACCGCCCGCAAGCGCTGCGTCCTCGCCTGGCGTCGTAGCCTGAGCCACAGCGTCGGTAATGCCCTCGGCACCCTCGGCCCACAGCTGAGCCGGCGTGGTGCTGAAGGCCATCGCGAAGGCCAGGAATGCCACCAGGCCGCGCTTGGCTACGCCGCGTGCAATCGCGCCACGGCGATGCAGCGAGGCGCGCTCGCGCTCGTCCTCAAACATATCCATTTGTCCCCCATTGTCTGTACTTGGAGCATTGCCCAGCGGCTGCCCCACGTCATCGCGCATGTTACGCTCGAGTTCCCCCATCGGGGTCCCCCTTCCCTCCAGAGCCCTATGCACACCGGCGGCATACGCCGCAGCCGCATGCAAGATGGGAGGCGATCCGACTTAACCTTAACGGCTCAGGCGCGTCGTCCGATCTGCGACGCGAACATCCCGAGCCAAGAGGAATTACGGTTACTGGTACAGCCGGGGACTTGCACCCCGATTCTCCCAAACGCGCAGGAAAACCGCGCGTTCGTGCGTCTCCGCACCACCATCTAGGCCATCGATTATTACCGTCAAAATGGTATCACGCAAAAGGACCCCGCACACAGGCGAAGCCCAAGGTAAAAGCCATTGTTTGCGATAGGAAAATGCGGTGACGGTCGCAGCCTCTAGTGTTTGCCGCCGTGACTGTTGAGCCAGATATTGCGGCCCAGCATAAGCGCCAGCACCAGCGCGCTCACGTAGCCCATAAAGCCAATGACCGGGATACCAAACACAACCGGCTCGATGCGTGCGTAGTACACCACCGACGAACCGATAAACAGGCCGGCGATAACGATAGCCATCGACATGCGGTCGATAATTCCGCCCAGCTGTCGCAGTGCCTTATCGCTGCTCATGATCTGCGTGTTCACCTTAAGCTGGCCGCGCGTAAGCATGCGCGAAGCCAGCCCCAGGTACTCAGCCGCCTCGAGTGAGCCCTTCGCCGCGCGATAGCTGCTCGCGGCAAGATCGCGCCCCATGTCGCGCACGCGCGCATAGGTGCTTGTCTCGTTTTTAATGTGGGTTTGGATGATCTGGATCATGTTGACGTTGGGCATGTACTCGGTCAGCAAACCCTCGAGCGTCACCATGCCGCGCGCGAACATCGTCACCACGCTCGGCAGCTCAACGTCATTCTTACGCGCGAGGTTTAACAGCGAGGTCAAAAACTCGCCGATATCCAAATCCTTCAGGTCAAGGCCCGCAAAGTCAGCCACGATAAAGTCAAGATCGGACAAAAACGCTGAATGATCGAGCTCGGCCGAATCGCCACGCGTCACGGCAAAGCGCATGAGCGAATCCTTGAGCTTTGGCACGTCGCCCTCGGCCACGGCGAAAATCATGTCCTTTACGATACCGCGATCGTGGCTCGACATGCGTCCGACCATGCCCAAGTCGATAAAGTAAACGATGCCGTCCTTGAGGATGATGTTTCCCGCATGCGGGTCGGCATGGAAAAAGCCGTCATCGAGCACCTGCGTCGAGTAGTCCTCGACGATTGCGGCACCGATCTTTTCCAAGTCATAGCCCTCGGCCACCAAGCGTTCAGGATCGGCGATCGAAATGCCGTCGACGTAGTCCATAACCACCACGTGCTCGGTGCACAGGTCCAGATAGGATTTAGGGCACGTCACGCCATGAACGCTCTTATGGAACTCGTAGAAGTCGTTGAGGTTTTTGGCCTCGGCCAAAAAGTTGGTCTCCTCGCGAAACGAGGTCCACAACTCCTCGACTACGCCGTGCAGGTCAACGAATTGATCGGTGTTGACGAACTTGGAAACGATACGCACCACCGAGCGGATGATATCGATGTCCTGTGCCATAACCTGCTG
>JAXIZX010000062.1:0-2997 GCA_036303765.1 Collinsella sp.
CCGAAAAGATTATCGCCGAGCTCAACAAGTCCAAGAGCCAGCCGCTCGGTCGCGTGCTGTTTGCCCTGGGCATCCGCCATGTGGGCAAGAGTGTGGGTGAGGTCATCGCCGAGCGATTCCTGTCGATCGACAAGCTTATCTTGGCGAGCGAAGAGGACATCGCCGAGTGCGAGGGCATCGGTCCCAAGATTGCGGCGAGCGTCAAGCAGTTCCTGGCCGTGCCCGAAAACCTTGCCGTGCTGGAACGTCTGCGCCAAGCGGGCCTTTCGCTCGAGGTCGACCTGGGCGCCGCGCATGCGCAAGCCGCAGCCGACGCTGGCGTGGCGGGCGAGCTCGCCGACGCACAGCCGCTCGCGGGTCTGACCTTCGTGCTCACCGGCACGCTCGTCAACCGCACCCGCGACGAGGCAGGTGCAGCGCTCAAGGTACTCGGCGCCAAGGTTTCGGGCAGTGTGTCAAAGAAGACGAGCTACCTGGTCGCCGGTTCCAAAGCGGGCTCCAAGCTCACCAAGGCCGAGCAGCTGGGCGTGCCCGTGCTGGACGAGGACGCACTCGAGCAGATTCTGGCTACCGGCGAGGTGCCGGTGGCGTAATGGATATAGAGAATCGCAATTGCTCGCAGGCGGAAGGGCGCACGAGGCACGCCCAAGGGCAGGCAAAAGAGCACCTGATGGCGCGAATTCGCATTGCGGAACGTGAGCGCTCGGCAGATGCGTCTCGTGATGCTTTTGAGGCGTTGACCGAGTTAGAGACGAGGCTCGGTCTAGCCTAGCGATACGGGTACCGTGATCTGCGTCACGTAGGTCGCCGGGTCGTCGCTGATGATGTCGTCGATAAGGGCAATCTCACGCGAGGGGCCGGCGGGTGTCAGGCCGTGCTCGCGCATATAGCCGAGCAGCTGCTCGTAGCGCGGACCCGCTTGCCCGTGCGTGCCGCGAAAGCTAATGGTCAGGCAGCGCGCGGCGGGTCGCACCTCGACATCGCCCAGGTATTCATCGGTGTCATCGAGCAGTAGAAAGACCTCGTCGTAGCCATCAAAGTCGCCGGCGGCCAGGCGTTCGGCGCTAATCCCAACGCCCAAGTTGCCCAGGAAGACAAAGGTCTCGTGCTGGCCCTTCTGCAATTGACGAATCTGCCACTCCAGCGCATAGGCGTCGGTAGGGTTGACGCGTTCGCGCAACACGGCGCAGCGAAGCTCGGGCGCATCGATTGTGCAAATGCTATCGAGCTCGGTGTTCAAGGCATCGTGCAGCAGCGCAAGCCGGTTATCGATCTTACGCGACACGCGCTCCAGCTCGCGGCGCTTGCGCTCGATGAGCTCCTGCTGCTGAGCCAGCTGCCGCTGCATAAGGTTCACATCGCGCGTGGTCACAAACTCGCGGATTTGTGCTAACGGCAAGTTGAGAACGCGCAGGTGGCTGATGGTGTTGAGGGTGGAGAGCTGCCGCGATCCGTAGTAGCGGTACCCACTTGCCGGATCGATGTGCGCCGGGTCCAGCAAGCCCATCTGCTCGTAATGACGTAGCGTCCCCACGCTCAGGTTAAACAGGCGCGCCACCTCGCCAATGCGGAGCAGGCCCTCAGTATGTTCACTTGGCGTGTCGGTCACAGGACCGCTCCTTTCAATGGGGTCGGGGAGGGGCGCCAGGCTCGCGTCGCCCCGCTACGCTACCAGTTTGTCAAAAGCTCCGCGCCGGTTGAGCACGGTAAACGCGACAACACAGATGACTGCCGACAGAATCGACCCGCACGGCGAAGCGATGCCCATGGGAAACAGCGTGTCGGAATAGGCGTTCGACAGCAGCCACGCGCCCGGCACGCGAATGAGCGCCACGGCCAGCACGTTGTGCGCAAAGCCGATGTAGCTCTTGCCATACGCAGCGAAAAAGCCGCTAAAGCAAATGTGGATGCCGGCAAAAATCGCGTCGAAAATATAGCTGCGCATATAGCCGGTGCCGGCCGCGACCACCGCAGAGTCCTTGGCAAAAAAGCCGATAAACGCCGGCGCCACCAGCCACATCAGCACCGTGATCAGGCAGCCGTACACCACCGAGATCGTCATGGCGTCTTTAAGCACCTGACATGCGCGGTCGCCCTTGCCCGCGCCGGCGTTTTGCGCCGTGAGCGCGCTGACGGTGGCACCCATGGAACTCGGCACAATGAACAAAAAGCTGATCATCTTCTCGACCAGGCCCACGGCGGCGGCGTCGACGAGCCCTCGGTGGTTGGCAATGACGGTGATGAACATAAACGCCACCTGGATGCAGCCGTCCTGCACGGCCACGGGCACGCCGATCTTAAGAATGCTGCCGAGCACCTCGGGCTGGGGGCGCAGGTCGCTGCGCTTAACGTGGATGTTCGTGCGGCGGCTCTTGAGCCACACGAGTGCGAGGGCAACGCTGGCCGTCTGGGCGGTTACCGTGCCGAGCGCCGCGCCCACGGGGCCGAGCCCCATGTGCCCGATAAACAGAAAATCGAGCGCGATGTTAATGATGCACGCCACGCCGATCACGTACATGGGCGAGCGCGAATCGCCCAGCCCGCGAAAGATGGCCGAAAGAATGTTGTATGCGGCGATAAACGGAATGCCGACAAAGCAGATACGCAGGTAGGCGGCGGTTCCTTCGACTGCCTCGGCCGGCGTGCCAATGAGCGCCACGATTTGCGGGCACAGTGCGAGCAGGATAGCGGCCAGCACCACCGAGACACCCATAAAGAGCGTGATGGTGTTGCCGATGGCGGTCTCGGCGCGGTCGAAGCGACGCGAGCCCACGGCGTGGCCGACGATGACCGTCGTTCCCATGGCCAGGCCCACGAGCGTCACGGTAATGATATAGAGCGTCTGCGCGCCATTACCCACGGCGGTGATGCCGGCGGCGCCGCTAAACTGCCCCATCATGTACAGGTCGGCCATGCCGTAGAGCATCTGCAAAAAGTACGAGAGCATATAGGGCAGGGCAAAGACCGCGATGGTCTTAAGGACATTGCCGCGTGTGA
>JAXIZX010000063.1:0-11349 GCA_036303765.1 Collinsella sp.
CGACTTCCGCGTCATCGTGTCGCCGTGGATCCTGTCCGTGCTGACCACCGACCGCCTCTCGCGCAACTACGAGCTGGTCACCAAGCACAACCTCAAGTACCGCCGCTACTACCACCAGTTCGACTACTAAGAGCTGGCCGCAGGGCCGATATCTTGGCTGGTTGATATCTCGACCCTACACAAGGGCGTCCGCATTCGCGCGGGCGCCCTTTTTGCGTTGCCGTCGGCGCAGGGTGTCCTCGGCGGAAATCTCATCCCGGAATTTCGGCTCAGAGTGGGATGCGGTTTCCGGATGCGTCCCATTCTGAAGCCCCGAAACGGGACGCGCTTTCCGCTTGGGGTCCGATCCGGAAAGCTCATCCCGTTCCGAGCATCAAATCCGGGACATGCTTTCCGCGCTCCGCCCCTTGCAGAAAGCGCGTCTCCTTCCAAACACAAATCTTGCGGTACAGCTTCTGCAAAGACGCGAAGTGGCCGCTGACAGCAAAGAGGGGCTGCCGAGACAATGCCCGACGGCCCCTCCCCTCATAACTTGCTATCGATGCCAATCGCCACAAGGGCGCGGCTGCCTACTTGCTGATCGCGCCCGTCATATAGATAAACTGCACGCGATTTATATGTCCGCCCTGCTCGCCGTTGACAAAGTCCGTCGGCGTAAAGCCGGGGTTGAGCATTTCCTCGATCTTGTCCTTAACGGTGTCGATGACCTGAGTATCGAGATTGCTCGTTCGGTCGGTAAGCTCCTGCATGCCGTTGCCGAGCTCGGATGCGCCGCTGGCAAGCGTACCTGCACCCGAGGAGAGAAGATTCATGCCGCTAGCAAGGCTAGCAGCACCTGTCTTGAGCTGCGCCGCACCGTTGTTGAGCTGTGATGCGCCGTTGGCAAGCGCGGGCGTGGCACCGTTGAGCTGCTGTGTGCCCGCAGCAAGCTGGTCGGTGCCCGCGGCAAGAGCCGCGGCGCCATCGCTCAGCTGACCCGCGCCCGTTGCTGCAGAGCCAACACCGGCGACAAGACCGGGGTTCACGGCCGTGGGGTTTGCCGGGTTGATCGCGCTGTTCATATAGGCGATGGCTCCGGCCAGGCTCAGCTGTTGGCCATCCTGGACAGTGGTGTAGCCCTGAATGGCGCTATCGAGCGCGGTGACGGCACCCTGGGCGCCGCCCTGGGCGCCGGCCGCCTGGGCCAAAGTCGTAACCTGATCGGTAAGCGTGCCAAACATGGACTCGGCACCCTTAAGGTCCTGCGACACCTGCGTGTTAAGACCCTGCGCGCCCGCAACGGCATTGGATGCAGAATCGAGAAGCGCGGTAAGACCCGTCGCATCGGCGCTCGATGCCGCCGTGGCGGCGGCACCCGCGCTGGTAGCAGCACTGCCGGCACTTGCGGTGGCGGCATCCAGCTGTGCCGTAGCCTCGCTTAGCTTGGCTGCCGCAGCCTTGGCGGAGTCGAGATCGGCCGCGTTATCCAGCGCGTCCTGAGCATCGGCGACCGCCGCCTTGGCAGCGGCAATAGATGCAACGGTGCTCTCGGCGCCAGCCTTTGCGCTCTCGGCGTTAGCCTTTGCCGCATCGTTGCCCATGGCGCTCGCGGCCTGCTTTGCCCCGCCGAGCGCCTGCTGTGCACCGGCAAGGTACTGCCCCTCGCCGCTGAGCGCCGCCGTAAGACCCTGCGGCCCGTACAGCGCGCTGTAGGCGTTGCCCGACGTAGCGGTCACGGCGTCCTGGGCCGCCTTGGCCGCAGCCTGCGCCTTGGCAAGGTTTGCCTCCTGAGCCTGCTTGCCCAGCGTCAGCGCGTCGACGTACGTATCGGACCCAGCGGCAATTCCACTTATGCCGCCCGAGATCTGCTGTGCGCTCCCCTGCAGCTTGGAAAGGCCCGCCGAAAGATCGGACGCACCGCCCCTAAGCTGCACGGCACCGGCATTAACCCCCTCGGCACCGGCATTAAGGTTGCTCACGCCTTCGACCAGCGTGGGGACCTGCGCGTTGAGCTGACTCGTACCCGCCGCGAGCGCAGCGGCGCCACTGGACAGCGTGCCGGCACCGGTATTGGCCGTGGCAAGCGAGGCCGCGAGCGTCTTGACACCGTCGGCAACCTGGCCAGCACCGCTATTGGCCGTAGCAATACCGTTGGAGAGCTCCACGAGCTGGCTCGTATCCATGCTGCTCGAGTCCACATCGATGGCAAGATTCAGCGGCACGCCGACAATCTGCCAGCCATCAAACTCAAAATCCTCAACATCGGTCGTAATGGTGTAGTCTCCGGTGCTGCCGGGAATCACCATGTAGGTAAGCTGCGTGTTGGAGCCGTTGGCAGCAACCGTGGCGCCCTCAGCCTCAATATCGTGTGCCTCGGCATCCTTAAGCTGACCGGTAATCTGAACCAGGTAGTTATCGGCATAATCGCCACCGGTATAGTCGTCATTCTTTTCGACCTTGAGCTTCATGGTGAGCTTGCCGCTCTTGCCCGCCAAATCCTTGGCGTCGATATCGCGGCCATCGAGCTGGTATGCTACGGTGACGTTCCACGGCATCTGAGTGTTCTTGTCCAGATCGCCCTGGTAGACAAAGTCCTGCACTCCCTGGCCCGTAACGGCAACCGACCCGCTGTCGTCCGTTAGTTTTTGAGTCGTCGATAGGTTGGTCACTTTGTTATAGGTGCCGGCATCGTCGATCTTGACGCCCTTATTGGCCTCGAAGCTATTGACCACGTAAACACCCGTGCGATTGCCGTCGGCATCGGTTTTGACGTATACGACCTGGTTTTTCTTATATCCCGGCGTGCTGTTATCGGAGCCCGTCGCCATCTGCTCACTCGTAGCCGAGGCAGCGCTCGTCGACCCTACGCCGTCGGCGAACACAACGGCACCGGGAACGGTAAGGGCCACGGTCAGACCGGCGGCAAGAGCGAGCGCAGCGATGCGCTTATGGGGACGACGTACAAGATCGCGTTGGGCTTTGAGCTCTTTCGAAGCGGTATCAGTGGTATGGGTATGCATTGCGGTATTCCTTCCAACTGCTTTGTAAAACGTTACTGAGCGGAGCCGTCCGCAGCCGATGCCTCGGTGGTATCCGAAACCGGATCCTGGGCATCTTTGGGCAAAAAATGAGCTTTGAGCGTGGTCTTGCCGATGAGGCCATCGAGCACATACAGGAAACCCGGCAGCGCAAAGAGTACGGCGACTAGGGAGATGCTCACGCCGACGCCCAGGAACCAGCCGATCTGCTTGAGCACGCCGTGGCTCGAGATCGCATGGATCAGGAAGCCACTGATCAGCAGAACCGATCCAGAGGTCAAAACAGGAATCGTGCAAGCTTCCATGGTCTCGAGTAGCGCTTCGCGCTTATGCATGGTCACGCGGTCCTCACGATAGCGGTCAGCAATCAGGATGCCGTAGTCGACGGCAACGCCCAGCTGGATGGAGCTCACAATTAAGTAGGCGAGGAAGAACTCGTGCATACCGGTGTAGAGCGGTGCAGCAAAGTTGATCCAGATCGAGGTCTCAATCACGAGCACCAAGATGATCGGCAGGCTCAGCGACTTGGTGGCCAGCAGCAAGACCGCGAACACGGCCACGACGGCGATGAGGTCGACCTTGCCCTTATCGACGGTGATGGTGTCCTTAAGGTCGGTGGTGCTCACGCCCTCGCCGGCGAGCATTGCCTTACCCGGATAATGTTTGTCCGCGATACAACGAATCTTCTTGACCAGCTTAAATGTACTCGGACCCTCGTAGGGCGCGGTAACCGTGAGCACCAAACGGCTGTAGTGCTCTCCCTCCACCAGATCGAGCGTGTCCTTTTCGGCCATGCCCGTGGGGATATAGGGACTCGCAACGTCAACATAGCTCTGGATGGACTTGACCTCGGGGAGCGCCTTGAGCTCATTGGAGAGTGCCTGCTCCTCGCTCACCTCTCCACGGGGAACGAGCACAACGTAGGTATCGGAGTTGCCAAAGACCTCCTTGACCTTGTCCATATCCTGACCAAGCCGCGTATCCGAACCAAAAATGTGCGAAGTGCCGTAGTAGTACGTGATATCGCTGGAGGTCGATGCCACACGCGCAGGGTAAACCACGGCGAGGATCACGACGGCAGCGGGGATACAGACCTTGAGCACCAGACGGGCGAACTTACCCAGCGGCGGGACAAAGGGTCTGTGCTGCGATTTTTGCACAAAGCCATCGAACTGAACGAACATCGAAGGAACAAAGGTAAAGACCGATACCAGGCTGATGGCGATACCCTTTGCAAGGGCAAGACCAAGGTCGGGGCCGATCTTAAACTGCATGGCGGCAAGCGCGATAAAGCCGATGCAGACCGTGCAACCGCTCGAAAACACGGCGACCGAGGACAGGCAGCACGACTGCACCATGTCTTCGGCAACGCTGCCGTGGCGGCCACGCTCCTCGTTAAAGCGGTGCAGCAAAAAGACCGAGAAGTCCAGCGCGATGGCAACCTGCAAAATGGAGCCCGCAGAGTTGGTGACAAAGCTAATCTCGCCAAAGATGAGGTTGGTGCCCCAGTTGATAAACACCGAGACGCCCAGGCCCAGCAGCACCAGGATGGGTTCGGCCCAGCTGGTAGTCGTGATGACCAGAATCACGAAGATAATCGCTATGACAGCGACCGTGATAATGCTGATCTGCTGCTCGGTCGATGTGGTGGCGAGCGCGTTAGACATGGCCGAGCCCGTAATGGCGCCCTCGTCGCCCACGATATCTCGAATAGCGTCGGTTGCCTCGATCTCCTTTTCGGAATTAACCGTCACCGTAAACAGGGCGTTGTTCTTTTTGTAATAGGTCTCAACGGTGTCTTTGTCTTGCGTGGCAAGCGGCTGATCGATATCTGCCGCGTCGTCAAGCCATAGGACCTCCTCGACGCCGTCGACCTTTTTGATTTTGTCCTTGTATTTGAGCGCCTGAGCGATCGAGACATTGGGCACCATAACGCGACAGTTGGGAATGTCACCCTCAAACTCATCACCCATGGTATTCAGAGCGACGGTCGACGCCGCTTCGTCGGGCAGATAGCTCGTAATGTCGTAGTTAACGCCTACAAACTGGCGCAGGAACAGGCATACCAGTGCTGCCACCGCATAGAACGCGATGATGGGTTTGCGGTGCTTCACGACCCATCGAAATAGCTTCTCTTTCAACCTCAATCCTCCATAACGCTCAGCCTATGTTTTGCTCTTTGTTATATTCCACATTTGGTAGTTATACAACATGTGTAGGATAAAGGCGCCATAAAGATATGCGATTGACGCGGTCCCGGAGCCAAAACAGCCGCTGCAGAAGCAGTTCGGATAGTCCTCAGCGGAAACTGCATCCCAGTTTTTAGACGAAAAACGGGATATGGTTTCTGGTTGGCCTAGATAATCGTCAGATTTAGCTGAGCGTCTGCCCCTATGTTTCCAAATGAATACGGTGTGAGCTGCGGACAAGGATTTTCCCCGCAAGCACTCTAGTATGCTAAAGTACCCAGAAGACCGGCGGAGCTATGCCGGTCTTCTGTTCTATACGAAGCACAGCATGAGGAGGCTCACCAGATGACGGCCACACCGTGGGGATTCCGGGACATATTGCCCGAGGAGGCTCAGGCGCGCGAGGAGATCGCATGTACGGTGAAGGGCTGCTTCAGGGAGCATCATTACCTTCCGGTCGAGACGCCGCTGCTCGAGGACAAGAGTTCGCTCGAGGAGGGCGGCCGCATCGCGGACACGCCGTTTAAGCTCTTTGACGATGACGGCCGCCTGCTGGTGGTCCGTCCTGACAACACGTTGCCGATCGTGCGCCTGGTTTCGACCCGCATGCGCGCGGCTGACCTGCCCCTGCGCCTTCGCTACGAGGCGCCGGTGGTTCGCGAGTGTCAGCGCAATGCCGGCGGCTCGCGTCAGTTTACGCAGCTGGGCTTTGAGCTTATCGGCGCGGGCGATACCGCGGGCGATGTCGAGATTGTCTCGCTCGTGGCCGAGGCCGTGCGTAAGCTGGCACTGCCCGATGCGCGCATTATCGCAGGTAGCGTGCGTCCGTTTAAGGAACTGCTCGCGGCGTGCGAGGATCGCGAGCTGGCCGCTGAGGCCCTGCGCTGCGTGCACGCCAACGACTTTGTGGGCCTCGATGCCCGCGTGGCGGCAAGCACCGAGTCCGATGCCGTCAAGGCCGCCATTAGCGAGCTGCCGCGTCTGCACGGCGGTGCCGAGGTGCTCGACTGCGTGGACGCGCTGCTGGAGGCCGCCGGTATCGTCGCGCCGCTGACGTGCGAGCTGCGTGCCCTGGTTGAGGGCCTGGCATCCGAGGACGCCCAGGTGCTGTCGTTTGACTTCTCTATCATGAACTCTTTCGATTACTACACGGGCCTGGTCTTTAAGGCTTATGCCGGCGGACTGCCCGATCCGGTCGGTTCGGGCGGACGCTATGACTCCATCTTTACCGGCGCATTTGGCGACGGTATCGAGGTGCCGGCGGCGGGCTTCGCCTTTTCGCTCGAGCGCCTGGAGGCCGCGCGCACCTCGGCCGAGGATGCCGCTTCCGACGGCGATCACGCCGCGGGCCGTGGCGCCGAGGGCCCGCTGCGCATCGCTGTGCCCAAGGGCTCGCTTAAGGCCGACACGCTCGACGTGCTCGAGACCGCGGGCTTGGACGTCTCTGAGCTGCGTGACCCCGGCCGTCACCTGATTGTGCGCGGCCGCGACACGCGTGCCGGCGAGGGCGCGGTCGGCGATATCGAGTTTGTCATCGTGCGTCCCAGCGATGCGCCTGCCTTTGTGGGTTGCGGCGGTGCCGATTGCGGCATCTGCGGCTGGGACTCGCTCATCGAGGCAGACCTCAACCTGCTGCAGCTGGTCGACCTGGGCTATGGCCTGTGCACCTTTATCGAGGCGGAGCCCGCACGGCGCGCCGGTCAGGCCGAGCGCAACTATGCTCGCCGCGGGTCGCTTCGCGTGGCCACCAAGTATCCGCGCATCGCGAGTGCCTGGTATGCCGAGCGAGGCGTGAACGCGGACATCGTTTCGCTGCACGGCAACATCGAGTTGGGCCCCATCGTCGGCATGACTGATCGCATCGTGGATATTACTGCCACGGGCGCCACGCTGCGCGACAACGACCTGGTCATCACCGGTCGCATTATGGACTGTACGGCCCGCTTCTTCGTCAACCCGGGTGCTGCGCGCCTGGATCCGCGCGTGCGCAATCTGGCAGATCGCTTGGCAGCGGCCGTGAAGGACAAGCATTTTGAGCCCGTTGCGGGCTCGGCACAATAGCGCGAGCACGCACGGGCGTCCCAACGTCTGGGCTGCGGGCCGATTGGCGCCGCCGCCCGGCCTCTCGTTTTTCGAACACAACCTCGACCGATAGGGGATACCGATATGAAGACCATCAAGCTTGCTCCCGGTGAGCGCCTCGTTACCAACCAGCTCAACCGCAAGGGCGTGCTGCCGCAAAACATCGTCGACGCCGCCCGCGATATCGTGGCCAACGTGCGTGCCAACGGGGATGCCGCGGTGCGCGATTACTGTCAGCGTTTTGACGGTGTCGAGCTGCAGAGCTTCCGTCTGCCGCAGGAGCAGATCGATGCCGCGCTCGAAGGTCTCGATCCGGCTTTTGTCGCCGCGCTCGAGAAGGCTGCGCGTCAGATTCGCGAGTTCCACCAGCGCGAGGTCGAGCAGAGCTGGTTTACCACGCGTGCGGACGGCACGATGCTCGGCGTTAAGGTAACCCCGCTCGCGGCGGCCGGCATCTATGTACCGGGCGGCCGCGCGCAATATCCCTCCACCGTGCTCATGAACGCCATTCCCGCCAAGGTCGCCGGCGTCAAGCGCGTGGTTATGGTGACCCCGCCGCAAAAAGACGGCCTGATCAGTCCCTACACGCTCGCCGCGGCAAAGCTCGGCGGCGTGGACGAGATCTATATGGTGGGCGGCGCTCAGGCCGTGGCCGCACTTGCGTATGGTACCGAGACCATTCCGCGCGTCGACAAAATCACCGGACCGGGTAACGCCTTTGTTGCCGCGGCCAAGCAGATCGTCTCGGGTGACGTGGGAATCGACATGGTCGCCGGTCCCTCCGAGGTCTGCGTGCTGGCCGACGCCACGGCCAAGCCTATGGTGGTCGCGGCAGACCTGACGGCCCAGGCCGAGCACGATCCGCTGGCAGCCTGCTATCTGGTGACTTGCGACGAGCAGTTTGCGCGCGAGGTCGAGGCTGGCATCGACATCCTGGTGGCGCAGTCGCCGCGTGCCGAGATCACGCGCGCTTCGCTCGACAACGAAGGCACCATCGTGGTGGCCGCCGACATGGCTGCCGCCGTCGAGGCCGTGAACACCGTGGCGCCCGAACACCTGGAGCTGCACTGCAAGGATGCAATGGGCCTGCTTGGCGGCATTCGCAACGCCGGCGCCATCTTTGTGGGCGCTTGGAGCTCCGAGCCGCTTGGCGATTATGTTGCTGGCCCCAACCACACGCTGCCGACCGGCGGCACGGCCATGTTCTCCAACCCGCTTTCGGTCGAAGAGTTCGTTAAGCGCTCGAGCGTCATTTGCTATACGCCCGAGGGTCTGCTCTCCGACGCTCCCGCTACGCAGCGCCTGGCCGAGGCCGAGGGCCTGTGGGCGCACGCGCTCTCTGCCGCCCTGCGTCGTCGCGTGCTGGAGCAGGGCGAGGATGCCGTGAGTGCCGAGTCGCTGGCTGCAGCCGACCTGACCAAGGTCGCCTGGCCGGGCGATACGACCGTGACGGTCGCCGAGGGCGTGGACCTGGCGGCTGCAGGCTCGGATAGCGCTGGCGCGACCGGCGAGGAGGCCTAATATGGCCGAGCTGACGCCCCGCATGAAGGAGCTCGTCCAGCCCTACTTGGCCGGCATTGAGCCCTACGATCCCAACTTTACGCCCACGCGCATCAACCTTTCGGCCAACGAGAACACCTATCCCGTGCCGGCCGGCGTGCGCGAGGCGATTGACGCGGCGCTCGCCGCTACGCCGCTCAACCGCTATCCCGATCCCATGTCCAACGACCTGCGCGACGAGCTGGCCGCTTGGCATGGCGTGACGCGCGAGAGCATCTGCGTGGGCAATGGCGGCGACGAGCTGCTCTATAACTATCTGCTGGCGTTTGGCGGCGCGGGGCGGACCCTGCTCAACTGCCCGCCGTGCTTTAGCGAGTACGCGTTCTTTGCGTCGCTCTGTCAGACCGAGGTGCGCGACGTGTGGCGTGATCCGGCGACCTTTGAGCTCGACCAGGCAGCCGTGCTCGCCGCGGCACCGGAGTGCAACCTGGCCATCGTGACCTCGCCCAACAATCCCACGGGCGATGTGGCGCCGCTCGACTTTGTCGCGGCCCTGTGCGATGCGTGCCCCGGCATGGTAATGGTCGACGAGGCCTACGTTGAGTTTGCCGACGATTCGTTTGGCGCGGCCACCACGGCGCAAGGCCTTATCGCCGAGCATCCCAACCTGGTGATTCTGCACACGCTGTCCAAGGCGTTTGGCGCCGCCGGCACGCGCCTGGGCTATGTGATCGCGGCGCCCGAGGTTATTGACGTGTTCGCGGCGATTCGCCAGATTTATTCGGTTAACGTTCTGAGCCAGGCCGCCGCGCTTGCCTGCGTGCGTGCCCGCGATGCGTACGCGCCCGTGGTGGCACAGGTTGCATCCGAGCGCGAGCGCGAGCTGTGCGCCCTGCGCGCAATGGCTGCCGAGGGTCTGACCGTGGAGGCGTGGGCGAGTGCGGCGAACTTTGTGCTCGTACGCACGCCGCATGCCACGCGCGTGCGCGAGCGTCTGCGCGACGAGTATTCGATTTTGGTGCGCGACTTTAGCTACGCGCCGGGGCTCGCGGACTGCCTACGCATTACCGTGGGTACCCCGCAGGAAAACGACGAGGTGCTGGCTGCGTTTGCCGCGCTGGTGAAGGAGGAGATGTAGATGGGCCGTTATGCCGAGGTGACCCGCAAGACGGGGGAGACCGATATTGTCGTCAAGCTCGACCTGGACGGGAGCGGCGTGTGCGATATCTCGACCGGCGTGCCGTTTTTCGACCACATGCTCAACGCTTTTGGTCGCCATGGTCTGTTCGATCTGACGGTGCACGCGGTGGGCGACGTGGAGGTCGATGCGCACCACACCGTCGAGGACACGGGTATTGTGCTGGGCGAGGCGTTTTGCCAGGCGCTGGGCGACAAGGCGGGCATTACGCGCTTTGCCGACGCGGCGATCGCCATGGACGAGACACTTGTGATGGCTGCTGTTGATATTTCGGGCCGCGGGCAGGCCTACTGCGAGCTGCCCGTGCCGATCGAGCGCGTGGGCAGCTTCGATACCGAGCTGGCCGTCGAGTTCTTCTACGCCTTTGCGCGTGACGCCAAGCTCACGCTGCACGTGCGCGAGCTGGCGGGCAGCAACTCGCATCACATTATCGAGGCTGCCTTTAAGGCCGTGGGCCGCACGATGCGCCACGCCTGCGAGCTCGATCCCCGCGTGCAGGGCATCCCCAGCACCAAGGGATCGCTGTAACCGTTACAAGGGTAAAACCACCACAAAGGGGACAGGCACCTTTGTGGTGGTTTTGGATGATGAGAAGTGGAGGGGTCGCGTGGGCGAACCGAAGATCGTGGTGGTCGACTACCACAAGGGCAACTTGTCGAGCGTTGTGCGCGGGCTTGCGCGCGCCGGTGCCGTCGCCTGCACGTCGGACGACCCAGAGCAGATCCGTAACGCCGACGGCTTGGTCATCCCGGGCGTGGGCGCGTTCTATGACGCGATCGCCTTTATGCGCCAGAGCGGCGAGGCGGACGCGGTGCTCGATGCCGTCGCCGCCGGAACTCCGCTACTCGGTATCTGCCTAGGCCTTCAGCTATTTTTTGAGCGCGGCAACGAGGGCGTGCCTGCGGACGAGGACGCGGTCGCGGACGGAAACGCTTCCGAGCAGGCTGGCGGTCCCTGGGTCGATGGCCTGGGTATTATGCGCGGTTCGTGCACGCGCCTGGAGTCGAGCCGCCTGAAGGTGCCGCACGTGGGCTGGGACCAGGTGCACATGACGCCCGCCGGTGCGGGCGATCCGCTGCTTGCCGGTTTTGCCGAGGGTGCCAACATGTACTTCACCCACAGCTACGCGGTGGCCGACGATTCCGATGCCGCCGATGTGCTGGCGCGCACGCACTATACGCGGAGCTTCCCGTGCATCGTGCGCCATGGCAACGTGTGGGGTTGCCAGTTCCATCCCGAGAAATCCTCCGCGCTGGGTCAGCGCATCCTTAAGAACTTCGTCAACATCGTCGAGGAGGCCGGCCGATGATCCTGTTTCCCGCAATCGATCTGATCGGCGGCAAGGTCGTGCGCCTGGAGCGCG
>JAXIZX010000064.1:0-1836 GCA_036303765.1 Collinsella sp.
GCCTTGGGGCTGCCATTGACCAAAAGAACCTTCATCACAAACTCCCTCTGCTATCGGTGAATTCTGCTGAGAATTATCTCACGTTGTGTGCGATGACGTTGGCATGGTGCGGGCGATGATTATCCCGCAACGTTCTTAAGGGCGTTCATGCCTAAGGCCATCTAGGGGCATTGCGGTACGGCATGGGGGATGCATCGGGAAACGTTCGATAAATGCTTATAAACACGTTTTTGACGGCATACGTTGACAGATATACTTGTTGAGTTCAAAAGCATGGGAACGGAGATGGTTGCATGACACAGCCGGAGACATCACACACGGTGGGGCTCGCGCTCGAGGGAGGCGGCTACCGCGGTATGTATACGGCGGGCGTGCTCGACGTTTGGATGGAGCACGGCTTAACTTGCGACCATATGGTGGGTGTCTCGGCGGGCGCGGCGTTTGGCTACAACTTTAAATCGCGCCAGATCGGCCGCGCCATTCGCTACAACAAGGCCTATTGTGCCGACAAGCGCTACGCAAGCGTGACCAGCTGGCTGCGAACCGGCGATATGTTCAATGCCGATTTTGCCTATCACGAGGTGCCCATCGAGCGCGATCCCATCGACCTGGAGACATATCGCGCCTGCCCCATGCGATTTACGTGCGTGTGTACCGATATCGAGACGGGCAAGGCCGTCTATCACGACCTGCCCTATGGCGATGAGCGCGATATCGAGTGGATCCGGGCGTCGTCGGCAATTCCCGTGGCGACGCGTCCCGTTGCTATTGACGGGCATAAGTATCTGGATGGTGGCGTGGCTGATTCTATTCCCAGCGCATGGCTGTTTGCGCAGGGGTATGATCGCAATATCGTGGTACTCACGCAGCCGGCGGGCTTTGTGAAGCAGCCCAACAGCGTGATGCCCATGCTGCGGCGCGTGTTCCGTCACTATCCGGAGTTTGTCGCAGCGCTTGAGCATCGGCATGAGGTCTACAATGCCACGCTCGATGACCTGGCACGTCGCGAGGCCGCCGGCGATATCTTTGTGGTGCGGCCGAGCGAATCGGTGAAGGTGCCGTCGCTGTGTCGCGAGCCCGATGAACTTGAGCGCATCTACCAGATTGGTCGCCGCGATGCGGAGGCGACCTTGCCGGCGTTGGAAGCGTATCTGGCGGGGTAAGGGTCGCATGTGGAAAGCGCATCCCGGAATGGAGGTCCAAACTGGGATGCGCTTTCCATTGCTGAAGATATGAGGCCGCGGATCGGCTGCTCGGCCTAGACTTATGCCTGCTGCCAGGTGTCGACGAGCTCCTTGGCGGCGGCGTAGGGGTCGTCGGCACTGCAGACAGCGCTCACCACAAAGAAGCCATCGACGCCGGTGGCCTTGAGCTGCGGCAGGTCGGCCGTCTTGACGCCGCCGCCCACCACGATGGGCACGGGGCTTGCCGCGTGGAGTGCGGCCAGGTCCTCAAAGCTCTTGGTGATGATAGAGCCGTCGGCCGCGCGTCCGCAGTCGCGCTTGGTTTCGGTCTCGTGGAGCGGGCCGATGCCCAGGTAGTCGACTAGGCTCATGTCGGCGGTCTTGACGTACTCGAGCATCTCCTCGCAACGGGCCGAAAGGCCCACGATGGCATCGGGGCCCAGAAGTTCGCGGCAGACCTCGACGGGAATATCGCTCTGACCCACGTGCACGCCGTCGACGGCGATGCCCTGCTCGCGCGCGGCAAGCACGCAGTCCAGACGGTCGTCGATCAGCAGGGCGACCTGACCGGTCTTGCCGGCCTGAGCGATTGCCTGCGCGGCGTCGCCGGTCCGCGCAATGATCTCGCGGGCGCTTGCCACCTTGGAGCGCA
>JAXIZX010000065.1:0-3715 GCA_036303765.1 Collinsella sp.
CGCAAGTACATCGAGAAGGACGCGGCGCTCGCCCGTCGTTTCCAGACCGTTATGGTGAGCGAGCCTACCGTCGAGGACACCATCTCGATCCTGCGTGGCCTCAAGGAGAAGTACGAAATCTTCCACGGTGTGCACATCACCGATAGCGCGCTCGTGGCCGCTGCTGACCTCTCCGATCGCTATATCGCCGACCGCTTTCTGCCCGACAAGGCCATCGACCTGGTCGATGAGGCCGCAAGCCGCCTGCGCATGGAACTCGACAGCATGCCGGTCGAGATCGACGCCACCACGCGTCAGCTCACCCAGCTGCAGATCGAGGAGCAGGCGCTCATGAAGGAGACCGACGACGCCTCCAAGGAGCGTCTGGAGGCCCTGCGCCAAGAGATCGCCGAGGTCCAAGAAAAGCTCAACGTGCAAAAGGCCGGCTGGCTCAACCAGAAGAACGCCATCGACCACGTGCAGGAGCTTAAGGGGCAGCTCGACGAGGCCAGAAGCGAAGAGGAGCGCGCGACGCGCAACGGCGACCTGGGCCGTGCGTCCGAGCTGCGCTACTCCGTGATTCCGGGTCTGCAGCAGCAGATTCAGGATTCCGAGGCTGCGCTCGAGGCACAAAAGCAGAAGGACGGCGAGGGTCTCAACGAGCAGGTGACCTCCGATGAGATCGCCGAGGTCGTGAGTGCCTGGACCGGCGTGCCCGTGTCCAAGATGATGCAGGGCGAGCTCGACAAGCTGAAGGGCCTGGAGGGTGAGCTGCATAAGCGCGTCATCGGCCAGGACGAGGCCGTCTCCGCCGTCGCCGCGGCTGTGCGCCGCAGCCGTGCGGGCCTCTCCGATCCGGACAAGCCCATCGGCAGCTTCTTCTTCCTGGGCCCCACCGGCGTGGGCAAGACCGAGCTCGCCAAGGCACTTGCCGAGTGCCTGTTCGACGACGAGCGCGCGCTCGTGCGTATCGACATGTCCGAGTACATGGAGAAGTTCAGCGTCCAGCGTCTGATCGGTGCGCCCCCGGGATACGTGGGTTACGACGAGGGCGGCCAGCTCACTGAGGCCGTGCGCCGTCGTCCGTACTCCGTGATCTTGCTCGACGAGATGGAGAAGGCCCATCCAGATGTCTTCAACGTGCTGCTGCAGGTGCTCGACGACGGCCGTCTGACCGATGGCCAGGGTCGCCAGGTGTCCTTCAAGAACACGATTATCATCATGACGTCCAACGTGGGCTCCAAAGCCATCGCCGATCTGTCCGGTAAGGACGAGGAGGAGATGCGCCATCAGGTCGACGCCGCCATGGCTCAGACCTTCCGCCCCGAGTTCCTCAACCGTATCGACGATATCGTGGTGTTCCATCCGCTCGGCATGGCGCAGATTGAGAAGATCGTCGACATCCAGCTTGCCGACGTCCGCGCACGCCTGGCCAAGGAGCGCATGACGCTTGCCATCACCCCGGCGGCCAAGCAGATGCTCGCCGTGGGCGGCCTGGACCCCGTGTTCGGTGCCCGTCCGCTCAAGCGTCTGGTCCAGCGCGAGGTCGTGGACGCCATCGCCGCCGCCATCATCGACGGCACGGTGCGCGAGGGCGATCAGGTGACGGTCGATGTCGACAAGGACGGCGGCTTTACCGTCGTGTGCGATAACACGCCGGCGGCCACCTACGAGGTCCCCGACGCCGAGTAGATTTTGGGCCATGCCTTAAAATCTGTCAGTCGTCTCTAAACGCCAAGGGCGGCGGATCCAATTGGGTCCGCCGCCCTTTTTCGTGCGACAATCGATGATGTTGAACACGATTGCATGGCAAGGAGCTATTCAGATGAAAGACGAGATCAAGACAAGCGCGCCGGCGACCGATGCCGCACCCGCCGCGCCCAAGCCTGCGCCTAAGCCGGCGCCCAAGCCGCGCGACCCCTACATCCGTGCCGAGAACGAGGACGACGACGGCTACGATCCCTACAGCGATCGCCGCCCCGAGCGCGAGTCGATGTTCGAAGCCGATCCGTGGCGCTGAGCGCCACCCAAAAGGCCACCAATAAGTTGCGGTGAAATAGGGACTGTTTTGCAGTTTGGCCAGCAAAAACAGTCCCTATTTCACCGCAACTGCGTTGGGGATTGTTCTACAGGGGGAGGGTAGTCAAAAAAGCCCCGTCCCAAATTGACTGCTCGGGGAGTCGCATTCGAGCTCGGTTGTCCTCTTAGCCACTCGATATCCTTCGGAGCAATAACGGTGATAAAACTTGCTTAAGTGTTAATCAAGCCACACACAATCTTGCTCTCTAATTAATCAAGAATCAGTATAATTTTGATTAGCTAGAGAGCAAGATTGGAGAATCATGGCATTCAACGACTTGATCGCCCAGAAAATAAAGGACTTTGAACAGCAGGGGGTTCCGCAGGTCTTTGAGCGAGACCTTGATCTGGGAAACCCACAGGAGCCAAAGCGCGACAACATCGTAAATGTGGTTGTGGGGGCCCGCCGTTGTGGAAAGACGTATCGCCTGTATCAGGAGATGCAGCGGCTTCAGGGCCGGGGCATCGAGCTTGACCGGATGCTTTACTTTAATTTTGAGGACGAGCGCT
The DNA here is from genome assembly GCA_036303765.1 of Collinsella sp. Lineage (GTDB taxonomy): Bacteria > Actinomycetota > Coriobacteriia > Coriobacteriales > Coriobacteriaceae > Collinsella. Next base: position 2,569 of record JAXIZX010000065.1, read on the forward strand.
TGCGCCCGTATGAGTCATCGCTGCTGGCGGACGTGCTCGACACGTTCTATGCGCTGTATCCTGCTGCTCGAACCGAGGGCGCTTACATTTTCTTTGACGAGATCCAGGAAATTCCCGAATGGGGTGCGTTTCTGCGGCGTGTAGTCGATACGGAGAAAGCGACCGTCTATGTGACGGGATCTTCTTCCAAGATGCTGTCCTCAGAGCTTAAGAGCGAGTTCAGGGGTCGTTCTCTTATACGGGAGCTTTTTCCGTTGAGTTTTTCGGAATACGTTCGATATAAGACGGGGAACGTTTTCGAGCCAGATGCGACCTTTTCCCCAAGCGATGCAGCGCTGCTTCGACATCATCTGATCGGATATCTTGAACGAGGGGGATTCATCGCGACGCTTGAGCAGACGCCTGCAGACGCGATTCAGCTGCTACAGGAATATGCTTCGCGAACGGTCGCTATGGACGTCATTGAGCGTTACGACGTCAAGAACCCTCGCCTGGCATCGCTGTTCTTGACGCGGTGTATGGCATCTTCGGGACGAGAGCTGTCAGTGAACAAAGTGTACAACGAGTTCAAGAGCAGACAGATACCCGTCAGTCGTAATTCGCTCAGCGATTTACTTGAGTATTATGAGGATGCCTACCTGTTATTTTCTGTGCCGGAGTTCACGCGTTCATTGGCAAATAACATGCGGTCTGCGTCTAAGGTCTACGCTGTCGACCCTGCGATGTTTGGAGCATTCTCTCCCGCATCAGCATTGGACCAGGGCCAGAGGCTCGAGACCGCAGTGTTCAATGCGCTAAGAAGAAGGACTCCCGCGGTGAGGACCGGCTCGGTCTGCCGCCTGCTGATCAAAGAGAAGAGCAAAAGCCATGAGGTGGACTTTGTGGCTGGGGACGCGCTTCTCATGCGGGCTTATAGCCTGATTCAGGTGAGTGTGGATATGGCAAGTGAGAAAACGCGCGAGCGCGAAATTGCCGCGCTTGATGCCTCGATGGCCCAGTTCGATCTTGGCGAGTCGGCAATCGTTACCATGGATGAGCAGGCCGATATTCCATGCGAGCACGGTGCGGTACACGTTGTGCCCGCATGGAAGTGGCTCCTTGCCTAATCATCTACGGATCTGTGGGGCCAGGACCTCCTGGCCCCTTC
>JAXIZX010000066.1:0-4417 GCA_036303765.1 Collinsella sp.
CCGCGAGGGTAACGGGCTCTTCAATTCAAATGGTGCCCCCAGCGGGATTCGAACCCGCGATATCCACCTTGAAAGGGTGGCGTCCTTGGCCGCTAGACGATGGGGACAGCGGGAAAGAGTATAGCAGACTTTTTTAGCCGTTCACATATCGTTGGCAAACTGAAAAACCACCACAAAGGTGCCTGTCCCCTTTGTGGTGGTGGGGTGCTAGGGGAGGAGCTTCATGGCGGCGTCATGGGCGGCGTGCTCGTAGGTGTCATCGAGGGGTTTGAGCGGCAGCAGGGCGGCGGCCTGTGCATCGCCATGCCGCTCGAGAGCGTGGGTAATGAGCCAGTCGGCGAGCTCGGGGTTCTTGGGCAGCGCTGGTCCGTGCAGGTACGTGCCGATGACGCCCTTGTAGATGAGGCCCTCAAGGCCATCATCGCCGTTGTTGCCGGTACCCGTGACGACGGACGTTCCGAGCGGCGTGGCCTTTGCATCGAGCAGGGTGCGGCCGCCGTGGTTCTCGAATCCCACAAAGGGCTCGGGTGCCAGGTCGGTCCTGACGGCGACGTTGCCGATCAGGCGATCGGAGCCGCGTACGGTTTCGGCGGCAATGACCCCCAGACCCTCGATGCGATCCTCGCCCATATAGTACGAACGGCCGAGCAGCTGATAGCTGCCACAGATAGCGAGCAGCGAGCCGCCGTCCTCAACATAGGCCGCGACCTTGTCTTTTTGGGCGAGCAGCTCGTGTGCCACGGCTAGCTGGTCGCGGTCGGAGCCGCCACCCATCATGACGATGTCGGCGTCGGTGAGATCGAGCGCCTCGCCCATACGGACCTCGTCCACGCGCACGGGAATGCCACGCCAGGCGCAGCGGCGCTCGAGGGCGATGACGTTGCCGCCGTCGCCGTAGAGGTTAAGGGCATCGGGATACAGGTAGACGATGCGCAGCGGGTGCGAAAGCTCGACTGGCGCGATGCCGACAGGAAGAGCGCTGCCGTCGGCACGGGCTACGGCGCGCCCGGCAACAGCGTCGGCGGTGGCGCCTTTCAGCCCGTCGAGCTCCTTGACCAGCGGCGGGAAGGCCGTGTAGTTGGCGACGGCGTAGAAGGTGTCATCGGCGGCCTCGTCTGCCACGGCGCCAATTGCCTGCGCGACGTCCGAGATAATCGCGGCATCGATGCCGGCGTACTTGAGGCGCACCTGCATGTCGTGCGCGCGCGTGCCTCCGGCAAAGGCGACAAGACCCGGCGTGTCGGCGATGCGCTCAAAGTCGACGTCGTAGATCCACGATACATCGTGTCCGTCGGCGTCATTGTCGTTAAGGAAGAAAGCGCAGAGTCTGCCGCCTGCCGTCTTGATGGACTGGATTTGTCGATCGAAGCCTACGGGATTCTTAGCCAGGTTGGCCTCGACGGTGCGGCCGGCGATATCCCAGCGCCCCATACGTCCGCCGGCGGGGACGTAGGCATCGAGCGTAGGCTGTAGAAGCGCCGTATCCACGCCCAACTCGTGCGCGGCAAAGAAGGCGGCGGCAACGTTGTAGACCATGTACAGGCCGTTGTAGCGTGTGGCGATGTGTGCGGCAGCCGCGTCGGGCGCAGATCCAAAGACCAGGTCAAAGTCGTAGCCGTCGCAGCCGAGCTCCACGCCCGTCACGCGACGGACAAGCACAGGGCGGGCCCAGCCGCACGAGGGGCAATGGTAGGCGCCGAGCTGGCCGTATTGCACGTAGTCATACTCCAGCGGCGCGTTGCACTGTGAGCAAAAGCGCGAATCGCTAATACGGTCGGACTCGGTGTTGGTGGCGCCGTCGATGCCAAAGGCAATACTCGCGTTGGGAACGCGCGCGGCAATCGAGGCGCACAGCGGGTCGTCGGCGTTGTAGATGAGCGTCGTTGCCGGCGAAAGCTCCAACGCGTGGGCGATGACCTCCTGGGTGTGATCGATCTCGCCATAGCGATCTAGCTGGTCGCGGAACAGGTTGAGCAGCACAAAGTACGTCGGCTTGAGCTTGGGCAGAACGCGTACGGTGTAAAGCTCATCGCACTCAAAAACGCCCACGCGCTTGCCGCTGCTGGTGTGTTTAAGGCCGCCGCGGGCCTCGAGCAGAGCACCTACCACACCAGGCTCCATATTGTTGCCGGCACGGTTGCACACCACGGCAGCACCGCTGGCAGCAACGGCGTCGGCGATGAGGTTGGAAGTGGTGGTCTTGCCATTAGTACCCGTAATCACCACGCTGCGGTCGACAAGGCCAGCGAGGTCGCTCAGCAACTCGGGGTCGATCTTCATGGCGATGCGGCCGGGGAGTACGCCGCCCTGGCGCTTAAGGACGGAGCGCAGCCCCCAGCGAGCGATATCGCTCGAGGTGCAGGCAAGAGATGAGCGGAGGTTCATGAAACCGTTCCTAACGTAAACGACATGGTCGGGTCGAGTGCGTCACTAAAATCCGTAGCGGCGCGCAAATTCCTGGGCAAGCTGCGATACATCTTCGCAGGCGTTGGCCCAGGGGGCAAAGTCGGGAGTGTCCGAGATAATACCGTCCGCTTCCCAAACGGCCTGGTGCGAAAGATCCCAGGGATCGTGTGGCTCGGGCCGGCAGGGAAGGTACGGTGTCTGGTACATGGGGTTCAGTAAGAAGAACGCGCCACCCTCGCAGCGGTTGGCGAACTCACGCAGCGCGCGTGTCGCCGGGCGCATCTTGTTTGTTTTGAACAGCAGAATCGTGCGGGCGAGCAGATACCAAGGAGAGTTCTCGAGGGCATCGGCCCCCATCTGCTCCTCGAGCTGGTGGGCCAGGGCAAAAAAGCCGTCCTCGTCTTCCAAGCGAGCGAGGGCGAGTAACACGGTGCCTGCCGCTCGGGTGGGATAGCCTTCCGCCTTAAGAACACGGCGAGAATAGTTGACGGCAGCACGGTAGCGGGCGCTCGCCATGCACAGCTGCGAGATGGCCTCGAGTGTGTGAAGCCACCCGATAAGCGCCGGCTCGCTCACGGTGAGCTCTGCCGCCGTCACGCCGTCCGTCAAAACTTTGTTGGCCCAGTAGTGCGGGGCCTCCATATCGAACCCGGGCACGCTTTGCTGCAGGTAATCGGCCGTGGTTGCCTCGAGCTTCATCAGGTCGCCCAGGCAGGCGTCAACGGGTGTGTCGGCCAGGATGATGGCGAGCAGCTGCGCGTCGACGGTCAGTGCGTCGACGCGGACAATCTTGAGCAGCTCATCGCGCATGTCGTCGAACAGGCGATTGCGCGTCTGCTCAAACTCCTCGTCGCTGCCCATATCTTCGATGCGATGGAGCTCGTCGAGCAGGTGGCGATGAACACCGGCATAGGACAGCAGCGCCTGGGCATGCTCGGACTGCGCGTACTTTTGGGGATTCGCACTAATGTCGTTATGGACAAGCTCGCGTGCTGCATCGGTGAGCTCGGGGTGCGACGCCAGATAGGTGCGCTCCAGGTAGGCGGGGATGTAGACGCTCGGATCCATTAGAGGTCTCCTCCCTTAAATGGAAGCCCCTGCTCGGCTGCGCGCAGGATGCGCTCGTCGATTTGGGAGCGCACGATGTCGTTGGTGGCGACCCAGGCGGCAAAGCTGGCGTTGTCGGGGGCGCCCAGGCCCTCCTGCAGTACCGGCGTCGCCTCGGACAGCGCAAGGACAAGCTCGTCGGTGGAGCCCACACCCACGTTGACGCGGGCATAGACGCCATCGGGAAACTCGGTTTGGAAGTAGAGTGCCTCGGCTGCGTGCGGACACGAGCGCACAAGGATACGCAGGTAGTGCTCGGCGCCCTCGTAGTCCAGTTCGCGCCAAGCCGTGCTCATCAGCGCGATGAGCGTCCACGGGTCCAAGTCGCGCTCCGCATCTTTGGGGCGGCGGCGCAGTGGGGTATTCGCGAGGTACGGCACGGAGTGGGCAGAGCGAAAGCGCTTGAGCTCCTCGGCGGGGTATTCGAGCTTTGCCATGGCGAGCATCGCGGTGTGGCGGACACCAGCGGGGTCGTTGGGCGCAAAGTCCAAGCTGCGATTCGCGGCTTGGAGCGACATGCGATAGCGGCCGCTAATGAGCGCGCGTGACGCAAGGGCGGCAAGCCAGCGCAGATAGGGGCGGCGCGTAAGGTCGCCTGCGGCCTCACGCTCGTAGGGGTCCTGCGCCGAGGCGATTTTGAGCGCCAGGTCATGCTCCACCTCGTCGCACTTGGACACCAGATACTGCACGTATTCCTCGTTGGATTCGGCGGTGAGCGCCGTCAGCATGCGCTGGGCATCCCGGTTGGCCGGGTCGAGCGCGGCTGCCTCGCGGAGCATGTTCTCGGCAGCTGCCTCTTCCTGCTCTGCCTGGGTATCGTCAGGGATAAAGGGAATGCGGTAGTCGACAGCCTCGACCACCTTGGCAATGAGGTGCCCGGCGCGGTCGCGGTCGTGCACGATGA